>QQUK01000041.1 GCA_008501655.1 Calditrichota bacterium | reverse complement strand
GACTTAACCGAAACTGGATTCCTGAGCAAGTCAGGAATGACATTATTTGAAAAGTCACACTAAGCAGAGTTAAATTGGACTTGTTCAAAGGCGGCTTTCGCCTTCGTTTGCCCCTCCTTGTGCTGTCAGGCGTCTCGCCTGACAGTTTTTGTTTTGTATGTAAAAGTCATTCTGAGTACTTCCCCTGTAGGTCGGGTTCCCTGAGTGAGCGATAGCGAGCGAAGAACCCGACAACAACCTCCCCTCAATAAAGAAAGGTCGGGTATATGTAGAACGGAAGTAGGGCAGAACCCTTGAGCGGTTCTTCCAAAGATTACTGCAAAAAAATAGGGCAGCCGAGTTTGGACCTTGACTGCCCGTGAATCTTTTGAGTCGACCGTTCTGTCTCATTCGGGTGTGTCGTCCGAAGCGACCGGTCTTCTCAGTAACTATGTCTTACGTTTTCTCCTCGGTTTCATCTTCCGCAAAAGACAAATGAAACCAAGCGAACAAAACGTATCAAACAATCACCGGTTCTCGCAAACGGTTATTGTTTGTATCGGTCCCCGGAGGTTAGTCCGGGAACCGATTAAATCTATCTTAACTCCTAAGCGAACTTAAGAGTGTTCGACTAAATAAATTACTTCAGCAATACCATTTTCTTGACGTCGGTAAAGTTACCGGCTGACAAGCGGTAGAAATAAATACCGGAGGCAGATGCAGAAGCATCCCATTCGATCGAGTGAGCACCGGTTTCATAGGAGCCTGAGAATTCAGTGACTTTCTGACCGTTTACGTTGTAAATAGTCAGGGTTACATCTGAAGGACTCGGCAGCTGGAAACTGACGGTGGTAGTCGGGTTGAACGGGTTCGGATAGTTCTGAGCTAAAGCAAATTCAGAAGGAATCCATTTAGCGACAACCTGGGTACCGAGGGCATCAGCCATATCCAAAGATACGATTTCAGCATTACCGACATTGAGCATATTACCTGTGAAGGAATTACCGTCAATGGAGTAAACCAGTACGCGGGTGTTAGCGCCGTCAAAATCAGCGATCATAGTCATGTTGTCAGCAAGTAAGGTCGGAGTGACATTACCTGAAAGTACAACGTGAGCAGCAGCAACTTCGATGTCGTCTACAGAAATTACACCGTTATGGTGTTCATAGGTAGCATTGACATACTCAGGTGAGTTGACAACTTCTTTCGGGTACGGATTGGCATCACCGACCAATACACGGATTGTGTATACTAAGTCAGCAACGGACAATGAGATACCGTCAGCGTTGACGTCAGATGCTGCGATCTGACCGGCTTCATTAACTGTAAAGACTGAAAGACCGTATACGAAGTAGTTTGAATACAATACAGCATCAGCAATTTCGTATGCGATTTCGTTCAAGTTTAAGTCACCGCGGGCATCGATTGAGTCAGCACAGACAATGTCTACACCACCGTTTACGAAATCGATAAAGCGCAGCGGATCCGGTTTGTCATCATCAATAGCCACATCACAAGTATAGTTGGCACCGGCTGCGGTCGGGAATTCCTGTGAAGGATCGGCCAGATCGTAGCTGTAGGAACCGGTAGTGTCTTCAAAGTTGTAAATGTGATTAGAGATGAACAGATAGTTACCGTCTACAGATGAGATTGTATTGTCACCACAGTCGTACCAGAAGAAACGAACCGGAGCATACATACATTCAAATGTACGGTCATTGGTTACCAGGAAGTTTAAAACAACCAACTGGTTGGATACACCCGGGTCACCATTGGTGAAACAATCCGGATGATTACCCTGACCATTATTGGTCTCGGCAATAGCGGTTACACGGACTTCCCCTGAAGGACAGCCGGTTCCGCAGTTACCATTCGGACCATAACGGTAGGTGAAATATTCCCAACCGCAATCTTCTAAGAACTGACCAGGATCGGCAGACTGGAAGGTTAATGCTGAGGCGTCATACTGGAACAGGAAGTCAAAACCACCCATTGGGTAGTTTTCAAATCCGGAGTTCTGCATATAGACGTCAAGTGACTGCTGCTGTCCCTGTAAGGAATTGTGTGACTTCTCAATAGTAATCAGGAAGTTGACAACGGTTACAGTAAAGTAGCAAGTGTCAGCATTTGCCGGGGAACATGGATCACAGACATTAGCGCCGTCTGTGACAGCGACACCAAAGGTGAAAGCACCTTTGTATGCTTCATCGAAATCAGTCTGCCAGGTGAATTCACCGGTAGCAGCATTGAGGGACGGGGAACCAGGGGCTCCGCCATCATCGATGAGAGAATATAATAATGGAGACGGACCACCGTCAACGTCAGCTCCCATAACCATACCGGTGAATTCATCACCTAAGGCTATCAGAGTATCAGCCGGACAAGTAATCGTCGGGGCTTCGTTTGTAACGCAGATTTCGAAGCTCGTTGAAGCCGAAGCTCCACAAGCATCTTCTACCTGGATTTCAACAGTATGTGTGCAAACATCTGCACCTGTTGTTACCCAGTTAATTGTACCAGTAGTTGCATTGACTGTCAAACCAGCCGGGCCGGAAACAACTGAATAAGTCAAAGCTTCACAGCCATTGGCTAAATCAAGATCATCACCAACTGCGTTGCCAACATATGCGTCACCCCAAGGGAGAGAAGCGTCAGCAATCGGAGCGATTGTAGGATCCTGATTGATAACCGTTACTGTACCTGCATTAACGACAGCCGGAGTAACAGCAAGACCATCACAATCTGAGAACTGAGTGGAAACATCAAAAGACGGGCAGCTGAATGTACCGCCTGCGACTTCGATGGTACCGGCACAGTTGTCATTGGTTGTGAAAGATATCTGAGCAACTACAGCATTACCAGCTGCCAAACAGGCAGCGGCTCCTGAGCCGTCAGTGATTGCTGCGATACGGACTGTATCGGGAGAAACATTATCTACTCCGGAGAGGTCTACGATCTGGTTTGTTAAAACACCAGCCGGAAGATTCCAAGTGACGTTCATGGCGTCAAAAAATGATCCACCGGTTCCGGTTACTTCTAAAACCACCTCGATAGCACCTGCGTCGGACAGGTTGTCGACAGTAACATCTAAGACCGAAGAGGCACAACGTGCGGCATTCTTCGATTCAACGGTTACCTGCTGAGCAGAAAGTGAAAATGCAAATACCAGTATAAAGGAGATCAGCAACAAAGAAAGTGTGCTTCTTTTTTGCATCATTAGAAAGCTCCTTTAACAAAATAAAGGTCATTAGTAAGTTATAGTAATTATCCTAAAACATGAAACATGATAATTACCATGCGAATCCGAACTTTTTTAAGGCGTCGGTACCCCTCAGATACAAAACAGATAAATCTGTTAATTATCTGATATATTTACGAGATGACTTGAAAATTATGAAAGAAATGTAACTCATTCATTCGTTTTAAAGTGATCTCTTAAAACTGAAATGAAGAGGTTTAAGCTGAGTAACTCTCTATAAAATAGCAAGTTACGAATGTGCGACGGACTCAAAACAGAAGCGAACTAATTTTACAACTAATTCCCTAGACAGAAAAAAAATAACATATTCTTGAAAAATGTCAAGATTTATTATCAATTTTATCAAAATTATTATTACAACAGAAATATCAGCAAAAATAAACCGGTTTCAAATCTCTCATAAAATGAACCTAAAACAGCTGAAACAGACGTTAAAAACAAGATAAACCTACCTGACAAACCCTTACACTATATACCTCCATTTAAGCTGATTTACTTAACCTATATTGTGAATATAATCACAATATAAATAAACGTTGATGTTCATGAGTGGTTGGTATCAACTCAATATTGTCATCAAATTAAGATAGATTTTAAGATAGAGTAGAGATCAGAACCAAGGATTCATTTGACTAAATTCTGTGAATTTTATGCGATGAAATATCTAAATTATAATTATTCTCAATAGGTCATTTTTACCGTTTTATAGAATATTACTAACTATCTTATTTATGTTTTTACTGATGGTTTAAAAATATCGGATATGTTGGAGACCTGTGAAAATCTGAGATACTTTAAAGTCATTCACCATCTCAACTCTTGTAATAAGGATAACAAAACCTTGTTAGTTTCGGGTTATTGATCAATCTAAATGTTGTCGTTTGTAGTAGAGAAGGTTCATTGCTTGTGTCATAATGGCAGTTATGCTAAAGCTGATCTCCTGTAACTTTATAAAAAAAGACCTGTTTAAACAGGTCTTTTTTCAGCATTTATAAGATGAAAATTATTACAAACAAGCCGGGAGAGATGGGGGAGTACCATTAAACATAAAGTCTACCAACATGACAATATCAGCAATATTGAGTTCGGTACTTGAGTCAATATCACCTTCAGCCGGGCATTGAATTCCGGGACCGCCATTAAACATAAAGTCTACCAGATATACTAAGTCAGCAATATCGATGTTATCGACAGCATCATTATCAGCATTTCCAGTTGTATTAATACAGCAGCAGGCATCACCAATTCCGTCAAAATCAGCATCTTGCTGGCCCGGATTCGGGTCAGTCGGGCAGTTATCTACAATGTCCGGAATACCGTCTAAATCGCCGTCGGCAGATTCACATTCATCTGGAATCTGGTTGCTATTCAAATCAAGAGAAAATCCATTGGTTATATCACAGACATCCAATTCGTCATTTCCGTTGCAATCATTGGTCGATTGGGATTTAAAAAGGATTCCTGTCGGGTAAATCATCTGATCATCTCCGCGTATAAATGATCGGTTATATCGTCCGCTTGGAGTATATTCTATGATGCGGGGAGTATTCGTTGATCTGGAGATAAATATATTGTCATTCGGACCAATCGCAATATCCCAGGGATTATTCAGAAGATAGACATCGTTAAAAACATCGATGAAAGCACCACTTGAACCATCATAGGTTAATACATTGTCAGTGTTGTAGCTACAGACCATTAAATTATCGGCAGAGTCAAATATAAGCCCTCTGGGGAAGTCCAGTCCTCCGGAGCCGGAAGAAACAAAAATGGAAAGAAATGCTCCGCTAAAGCCATCATATTTGAGTATGGAATTGTTTCCTGAAGAGGATATATAGAGATTATTATCAGGGCCGTAAGCCATCGCCATTGGGGCAGATAAACCACCGGAGCCCGAAGTAACAAATGTTGAAATATATGCTCCTGTCAGAATCGAGTATTTTACAATAGAAGAGCTTGCTGAATCAGCTACAAGAAGATTACCATCCGGGGAGATTAATAGTGCTGATGCTGAAGTAAAATTCCCATCAGCCGGAATAAATGTTGAAACAGAACTTGTGCTTACATCCAATTGGATGATTTTAGTTCCGGCGAAATCTGAGATGTAAAGATAACCGTCAGCATCTTCGACAACATCTGTAGGAGACAAAGCAGCTCCTGATGCATAATTTTGAATGGGAACTCCTGAACGATGATGGTACTCTCTCAGGTAATCACCACTTCGATCTACAACGAAAAGATTCAGTTGACTGTGTAAATCTTTCCAGTCGATTGTGTCATTTACATTACAATCCTGACATGCATCTGGAATCAGATTTCTATCAAAATCTGTATGAGTGCCGTTTTGAATATCGACATGATCCGGAGTAGAATTGCCATCACAATCCGGTTCGCACTCATCAAGAATCCAGTTATAATTTAAATCCAAAGAAGGGTTCAGGGCTATTTCGAGAGAGTCAGGAAAAATATTACCGTTACAGTTTTCCTGACAATCATCCGGAATACCATTACTGTCAATATCAGCAGCTCCAGCTAGTATTTCAGCATCATTTAACGTTCCGTCATTATCACAATCTTCACATTCATCCGGTATTCCGTTCCCGTTTGTATCGGGTGATGTCAGATTAGCTATGTCGATTGAGTCATCAATTCCATTTTCGTTACAGTCAAAAACCCAGCAGTTATTTACAGTCAGGACGTTTGATATGTAGTCCCTGACTCTTCCATGGAACATCATTTGTGAATTTGTAGAGTAACCAGGGTGGATATGACAGTAACTCATAATCGTTCCTAAAGCAGGAAATCCCTGTCCACATGAATCGATAAGCGGGTCATAGGCATCGTGGGTATGACCGGTACCAAAGTTATGTCCTATTTCATGAGCAGAGACTATTACATCCCAGTTACCTAAATCAGGAAGGTCAATAGGTGAAGGGAATGTTCCATTTAAATAGCCGCTTATTGAAAAAGCACCATCTGTTTTACAGGCACCTGAAAGATAAGCGATACCTCCAAAACTCAGGTCCCGTCTTCCGCTTAACAGATGTACTATGTTGTAGCTGTCAGGGTCTTCATTTGATTCCCAATATCCACTGAAGGAACCAAGTGAGCCTGAGTTAAATGGTTCACCGCCTGTAGGCCAAAGTCTGAGGAAGTCTATCTGGAGTCTGACATTAAAATCCCGTAAATATATTGTTGAAACAGCACCGATTAACTGAGCGGCATAATTTTGAGCATCTATTTCATTGTCAAACAACTCTACATAGGTCAGATCACCGTCTATTGCCAGAGTGGCTAATCGGATTCCCGGTTTGGTTATTTCCGGGGATTTTACTGTTTCCAGAATCGACTGCATTGCGGTTGGGTCGTATTCAACACCACAAAAATTCGGAAAATCAGGGAATTCAGCAAAACCTGATTCCTGATGAATTGTTGAAATGTTTTCACCTGTTGTTTTTTCAGCCGACTTCAGATGGGAGATAATATATTTTTCGCCGGTACCTTTCGTCAGGATTCCGTTAACTTTATTTGATTGGTCAATGGAAAAGAATACCAGAGATTTAGGGGAGTTTTCAATATATCCCCGATAAAGTTGAATCGTTGGAGTAGAAGCTGAAGATGACCCAAAGAAAAATTGTGCATCGGGCGAAAAAATATCAAAAGGCTCTACAACGGTAATAACAGTTTCAGAATTAGGCAATGGTACTTCAATCGATAGGGCTGTCTCATTTGCGTCATTTCGAGAAAACAGATCTTCGGTTATTCGTACTTTTTGATAATTGTCAGAATCAGCATGATTGACAATATCGAATGGTTTCAAATCTATCGTTCCGATAGGTTTTACATCTGAGGATGCTGAAATGTTTAAAAGTAAAATAATTGATGCAATGATGCTCACTAATCTTGTGGATTTCATCTGTTACCTCTGAGTAATTAATAGTGTAGTATTTTAAGTAAGATACGATTATTCCAAATAATGTCAATTAGAAGAATTGTAACGCAGATTTTGCATATATAAAACTTTGACATCGGAATTTAAAATCAGTAATATTCAGAAAATCGTAATGGCAGGAGTATATATGTATCATCTAAAGTTGTTTGCAATTATAAGTGTTGTTGTTCTAGGTATAAGCTGTATTCAAAAACGCCCTCCAGAGCCACCTTCCGCCAAAAAAGATCCGGTTACACACAATCTTCATGGGAAGACCTGGGAAGACGATTATGACTGGTTAAAAAACAGAGACTCTGAAGAAGTTCTCAAATACTTAAATGCTGAAAATCGGTATACCGAAGAAATGACTTCGGAATACGAAGTTCTTCAGACAAAAATCTATAATGAGATTATGAGCCGAATCGATGAAACCGATGAATCAGTTCCGGAGAAGAACGGGAAATATTATTATTATGAACGGGAGGAAGAGGGAAAAGAATACAAAATATATTGCAGGAAAAAGAATCTTGATGATGAAGAAGAGATTATTTTGGATGTCAATGAGCTTGCTATCGGTTATAATTTTTACTCAGTCGACCTTTTTGAAGTAAGTCCCAATGGAGAGATGCTTGCTTATGCGGTTGATACAACCGGCAGGGAAGAGTATACCTTACATTTCAAGGATCTTGATTCAGGGAAAATTTTAAAGGATAAAGTGACTCATTGTTATGCTTCAATGGTCTGGGGGGATGATAACAAAACATTGTTCTATACTGTTATGGATGAAACACTCCGGCCATTTGCTGTTTATCGTCATAAAATTGATAGTAAAACAGAAGATGAATTGGTCTTTAAAGAGGATGACGGGAAGTTCTGGGTGGAACTATCATCATCCAAATCTCAAAAATATATTTTTATAGAAATTGCCTCTGCGTTGACAACTGAAGTCTGGTATCTTGAGGCTGATAAAGAAGAAGATGATTTTCAGCTTTTCCAAAAGCGTATCTTTGAACATGAATACAGTGTCTATCACCATGATGATGATTTCTATATTGTTACAAATACTGGTGGTGCTACTAATTTTAAAATCATGAAAACAGACAAAGATAAAACTACTATAAATAACTGGGTTGAATTGTTTCCCTATGATGAGTCTGTTAAAATCGAAAGTCTGGATATTTTTGAAGATTATTTAGTTGTTTATGAACGAAGAGATGGAATGGAGAAAGTCCGGGTCGTTGATCTGGAAGATATGATTCAGCACTCTATTAAATTTGATGAAGAAGTATATATGTATTCTACCTGGAGTAATTATGAATATGACAGTGAAGTTGTTCGGGTAACATACAGTTCTCCAATCACACCAAAAACTGTTATAGATTACAATATGGAAACCAAGGAACAGATTGTTCAAAAAGTATATGAAGTTCCAAACTACGATAAATCACTATATGAAACTACGATGATGTATGCTGATGCAAATGATGGTGTAAAAGTTCCGATGACATTGTTTTATCGAAAAGGTTTGGATTTAAACGGAAACAATCCGGTTTATCTGTATGGCTACGGTTCCTATGGTGATGTAATTGAGCCGAGATTCAGATCTCATTCATTTTCACTGCTCGACCGAGGTTTTGTCTTTGCTCTTGCTCACGTTCGGGGTGGGGGAGAGATGGGGAGAACCTGGTATGAAGATGGAAAATTCCTAAATAAAAAAAATACATTTACAGATTTTATCGTATGCGCTGAAAAGCTTGTAGAGGAAAGATATACTTCATATGAGAAAATTGCTATAACCGGCGGTTCCGCAGGGGGGCTCCTTATTGGTGCTGTATTGAATATGAGACCGGATATCTGTCAAGTTGCTGTTGCGGATGTACGGCTAGTTGATGTCAGAAACACACTGATCGACCTCGTGATCGTCGTAGCGTTGTTGGTGTCCGTAGTATGAGGTAAGCCGAATGAGTCTATCTTTTTTGAATACCTGCTGTCTTGTTAACTATTTGATTATTTCAT
>QQUK01000218.1 GCA_008501655.1 Calditrichota bacterium | reverse complement strand
ACCAAGACAATCATCACCATCCATCAACGGCACAACTATCTCGGATTTGGTTGTTATCGAACAAGCTAAAAACCGGGGGTCAGCATTGACATCATCAACGACTATCGATTTTTTCTGACTTGCTGCCGCTCCGCAGATTCCGGAATTCAATTCTATCTTTGTGTGTGGTGTCTCCGGACCCACATATGGACCGACCTCAAGAATACCATCTTTCATCATATAATAACCAGTCCAGTGCCATCCATCGGAAAAACTATCGATCAACTCTATTGATTTCTGTAATACATCAAATTCAGATTCAAGAGGTGTAATCACATTTTTGATTTTTTCGATTAGTTCTCTGCGTTTTGCGTCCATCACAATTTTTTCCTGATTATTTCGAGATTTTCATACTTTACTTCCGGAGGTATCGCACAACCGGGACCGATAATGACTCTTGAGGAATCAAACTTCTCTTTTATCTCATCAATCTTATAGCCGATTTCATCCGGATAACCCTGCAATAACCATCCCGTCATATCAACCCCACCTACTATCGCTTTATCCGATATTAAATCAACTCCTATATCAAGAGGCACATTGGTCGGGTCATCAGGTTCCCAGTTATACATCGAAACCGGATAATCACATTTTATTAATTCTCGTAAGTAATTATTTGATGCACAGACATGTAAAAGGTTCAAAGAATCTGAACCGCTTGCTTTCAGAATCCGTAAATCATACGGAACACCAAACTCTTTATATTCATCCCACGTAATCATATCACCCGATGCCCATTGAAGGGTGGCATAAAACAGACCATCAGAACCGGCGTTGCGAAGCTCCTCGGCATACTTTTCAAAAGTAACTGTTATCTTTTCAAGGACTCCGTGGATGACATCCGGATGTTCTCTCATCCATTCAACCAACAATTGCTTATCTTCAATCATCCGACCGGCAATCCCAAGCGGATTAAAAAGAGTCATCAGTACCGGCAGGGCAGAGTCTGATTTTTTACGGATTATAGAAACGCACCTCAAATGCTCTTCCAAAGCTTTTGATTGAGGGGTGACTTCCGGAAGTTTCTCCCAGTCGGAAAGCTTTTTGATCGGAAAATGAGTTTTATCATGTTTTTTAAATTCATCAGTAGAGAATGTATGCTTAAACCCATAGTCTTCAATATGAAAATCAGCCCTCGGATTTACTTTCATAAAATCCCAGTTGAATTTTTTCTGGAAGCGAAGCATCGCTTCAGCGGTGCCTTCGGCATTGTTTTCTAAATGAAAAAAATGCCGCCAGAATGACGCCGCAAACCGATCAGGTTTTTCTCCAGCGCAAATCATTCCAATACGTTCTCTTGGTGTATATTTATCCATAATTGATATTTCCTCGTGTTAAATTTGAACGAATATACAACATCTTTCAGAATGAAACAAGTAGCACCTTCAGGAAGGTATTCTCTTGTTCAATCCTTGCGCAATTCTCATTTATCTCATTCAGGCAGAGTCAAATATGCCGAAAATAAAGGTAAATTAGTATACCTACATATATGTATGGAGTAAAAATGCCCGCTAAGATTCTGGTTATTGACGATGAAGATTCAATGTGCAACTTCATGGAAATCATGCTCTCAAAAGAAGGCTATTCCGTTGATACAGCCAACAACGGCATCGACGGAGTAGATATGCTTAAAGATAAAAACTACGATCTTGTTATAGCTGATATGAATATGCCCGGGATGACCGGTCTTGAAGTCCTGCAGGAAGTCAAGACTATCAAATCAAATCAGGAGTTCATTGTAATGACAGCATTCGCTTCGGTAGATTCAGCAATCGAAGCAATGAAACTCGGCGCAGCCGATTATATTACCAAACCGTTCAAAGTCGACGAGATAAAACTGACCATAGAAAAATCAATAAGCCGCCATGAATTGATTAAAGAAAACTCCTCACTTAAAAAACAACTCCAGCTTAATTCTTCATTAGAAAATTTTATCGGTAACTCCGAATTAGTAGTACAACTCAAAAAACTTGCCAACCGGATTGCCAATTCAGATTCAACAGTCATGGTACGGGGGGAATCAGGTACCGGTAAAGATTTGATATCCAAAGCTATCCACCATATGTCTCCGCGTGCTAATGGTCCCTTTGTTACCATAAACTGCGGGGCTATTCCTGAGAACCTTCTGGAGTCAGAACTTTTTGGTCATGTCAAAGGTGCCTTTACCGGTGCAGTCAAAGATAAGGACGGACTGTTTAAAGTCGCCGATAGCGGTACTCTGTTTTTAGATGAAGTCGGTAATACCTCATTAAATATTCAGGTTAAACTCTTAAGAGTATTGGAAGAGAAAAAGATTACTCCGGTCGGCGGAACAACACCTATCAATGTCGATGTCCGCCTTATTGCCGCAACCAACGCTAATTTAGAAGATGACGTTAAAGAAGGAAGATTCCGTGAAGATCTCTTTTATCGACTCAATGTTATTCCGGTTGATATTCCGCCTCTCAGAGACAGAAAAGAAGATATTCCGTTGCTGGTTGATTTTTTCATAAACAAATACTCACGGAAAACAAATACCGAACCTAAAATCATCTCTGCCGATGCAATGGATTTACTCTGCTCATACCGATGGACAGGAAATGTCAGGGAACTTGAAAATGTTATTGAACGAGCCTTACTCTTAAATAGGTCGGATAAACTGGAACCATCAGATTTTCCCGAAAAACTGAAAACTCCCCAGAAAGTATCTATCGTTGAAGATGATACACCGCTTAACCCTACCCTGGAATCGATGGAAAAAGCATATATTCACTATATTATGGCACAAACCGGCGGCAAAAAACGGGAAGCTGCCAAAATACTTGGAATAGATCCATCTACATTATATAGAAAAATAGATAAGTATTCGCTCAAAGATTCTACAACTGATTCAGAATCGAACAAATAGTGAATGTACATTATTTGAACATACGGATGGTATGAATCTTGCGAAATGGTAAGTCAGTTGATGAGAAAATAAATGAAAGGAAAACCATGAATATAAAGCGACATAATGATAACGGCTTCACTCTTATTGAGTTAATGATCGTTGTGGTAATTATTGGAATCCTTGCAGCTATGGCGATTCCACGCTTTATGGAAGCTTCCACAAAATCAAAACAGACTGAAGTCCAGTTGATAATGAAACAAATCTATGTAAACCAGAGAAGTTACCGTCAGGAAGCTAATGCTTATTATCAGCCTGCCGGAGCTGCTTCAACAGCTAATCCTAACGCTTTTTCCCAGATATGGGTAGAAATTATGGATCCATGCAAATATTCATTTACTATCGTAGCAAATGCAACCTCTTTTACCTGTACCGCTACTGCTAATATTGATGATGATGCTACTATAGATACCTGGACGATCGATGAAAACGGTATTCTTACGAATACAGTAAATGATGTAGGTGCTTAAGAGATTACATTTTACCTTTTTCATACCTCAAAAAAACCCGCCACCTCCGGCGGGTTTTTTATTTAGCAATAATCCGGTACGTCAGCTCTTAAAAGAACCTGTAGGGCAGAACCCTTTAGTGGTTCTGCCAATAAAGATAGACAGGTAGGTCAGGAGCCGTGGCTCCTGACAAAACCTGTAGGGAAGAACCCTTTAGCGGTTCTGCCAAACTATAATAAGTCATACTGAGCTTGTCGAAGTATGTACCTTACTAACTTTCGCAAAACGCAATAGACTTAGCAGAATACAACAGATACAAATTGAAAAAAAATGAAAATAATATTGGAAAGAATCTACACTATGAAATTTCGCCTGAAATGACCTATTTCCATTGAATAATCCTTGAATATTCTGTTCAAAAGTTGGACGAATGAAAGGCATAGAACTTGCCGATAGTAATAGCAAATGTACAATGAAACTGAAACCAATTAACGTGAACTATTAAAATAACCTGTAGGAGGTTCAAATGTTTACAAAGTTCCATAACCGCGAAAAAGGTTTTACACTTATCGAATTGATGATCGTTGTTGTTATCATCGGTATCTTAGCTGCCCTCGCAATCCCGCGTTTCATGCAGGCTACAACTAAATCAAAACAGTCAGAAGCAAAACAGCTTCTCAAACAGATTTATACAATGCAGCGTACATATCGCCAGGCTAACAATACTTATGGTGATGACGGTGTAACTGCAGCTGCTAATGCTTCATTCCCGGCTATTGGGGTGGAAATAATGTCGACAGCTATATATTCTTATACTATGGCTGCTGCTGCTAACACTTTCACCTGTACAGCTACTGCAAACCTTGATGATGATGCTACCGATGACGTCTGGACAATTGACCAAAACGGTAACTTGCTGAATACAACTAACGACGTATCGGCATAAAGATAGCATAAATCTTTTTAAAAGCCCGCTTCGGCGGGCTTTTTTTATGCATTAAAACAAATCCAGTAAAATGTCAGAAGTCAAGACTTCTGACCTACTCAAATGAAATATCCCGAGTAGGTCGAAACTCTTGAGTTTCGACAGAGAATCTTTTTGAAGTGTAGTGACAGGGCAGTGCCCTGTCAGAACCAGAACAGTTATGTATGTTTTTTAATTAAAACACCAGAAAATGTCAGAAGTCAAGACTTCTGACCTACTCAAAAGAATTTTCCCGAGTAGGTCGAAACTCTTGAGTTTCGACAGAGAATCTTTTAACTCATTTTCATAAATCATTTTACCGATAACAGAGATATAACAAAATTAGTTGACCTTGGAACATATAACTTTCTATACTCTTACTATGCTGAAAAAAACGATTCTACTCATTGCTGTATTATTAACCTCAGTATCCGCCCAACAGAATACGGATAAAACTCCGGAACAGCTGGGACTGGAACATCTGACGGATTATCTCAATTTAAAACCGTCTGATATTTCATTCCGCCCCGATTATACCGAACCGGATTCATTCAGGCTTCAGGTCGTCTCCGATCTGATGACCCAGCCTCTGGGTATGATCGACTATATTGATAAACTGAAAAACAGCTATGTAAAAAAACAACCGGAGCTTATGGCTGGCTATCTCTTTCAGGATTTGAACAAAGCCGGCAATACCGGACGTACCCAAGCATACTACGCCGATATCTCAGAAATCCAGCAGATGTATAACCTCTATTATCTCAACAGCTCATTAAATCAGCTGTTAACAAAAGCAGCTATGTATATTGATGTTATTTTCCCAAAATCAATTGATAAATCTCTTGCCTTACTCTCCAAACAGGAAAAAGAATTTCTGATCAATGAATTTAAAGAACTTTTAGTCTCAAGGGTTGAGGATGAATTCCTCTCCGTAGAAGCTATGGATTCTTTGGAAAAAGTTGAAGAAGGTTACATTGAAGAGTTTGTAAAATTTGGACATAAAATAGACAAAGACCCTATTCTTGATGCCGGCATCAACTGTCTTAAAGAACTATCCGTCGAGATATATAATCTCAGACAGCAGCTTCGCTCAAAATCGGTCACAGCTGAGAAAATTATATCCGATGTACCGTTCATGCCGGACAACATAAGTTTCGAGTCATATCTTGGCAAACAGACCGGCTGGCGTATCGGTGGAACCGGTAATGATTATTACAGCGGTGATTATAAGTTTATCCTCGATTTTGGCGGAGATGATATCTATGACCTTGAATATGACCCGGACAATCCTCATGGCGTCATTATTATCGACTTAAGCGGGAATGACTCCTACCGTTCGCAATCTGATTTTACCCTTGGGTCCGGATGTCTTTCGGTAGGTATTCTTCTGGACTACGCAGGCAACGATCGCTATGACGCCAAATCTTTTTCTATCGGTTCCGGTTTCTTTGGTATGGGTATTCTCTATGACGCCGAAGGTTCTGATAGATACAACGGCGATACCCATGTTCAGGGTGCCGGTTCATTCGGGCTTGGGCTACTTATAGACGAAGACGGCAGAGACATCTATGATGCTGCTCTCTACTCTCAGGGATTTGGATTTATTGAAGGGTATGGAGCAATTTTTGATATCAAAGGAGCCGACTCATACTACGCCGGAGGTAAATACAAAGATATCCTCCGCTACGACGACCATTATCTTTCACTCTCGCAAGGATTCGGCTACGGACTTCGCCCCTATGCATCAGGTGGTATCGGAGCAATCGTTGATATCGAAGGAAATGACTCATACTATTCAGATATATTTGCACAGGCTGCAAGTTACTGGTGGTCGCTTGGCGTTATCTATGATTCATCCGGAAATGACTATTACAACTGTTTCCAGTACGGTCAAGGTTGTGGAACTCACATGACCCTTGGAGCTCTGATTGACGATTACGGCAACGATGTCTATTTCGGTAAAGGACTCATGCACGGTGTCGGTCATGATTACTCCTGTGGTCTGATTTTAGACCGTCACGGAAATGATACCTATACCGCTTACGACCTCTCGCAGGGAGCCGGTTCAGCAAACGGTACCGGAGTTTTAATCGACAACGAAGGGGATGACCGCTATTCGGTGCATTCCACTAAAAATACGCAAGGCTACGGCAATCCTCGCCGTGATTTCGGTTCAATCGGTCTGTTTATCGACTTAGGTGGTAAAGACCAGTATCAAGGACTTGGTAAAGATAATTATTATTGGAAGACAAATTCGAAATGGGGCGGGGGTATGGATATCGAGCTCAACCCTCCCGATAGTACAGAGGAGAAAAAATGAAAAAAGTAAACATATTTATTTTATCTTTTCTGCTCTTTTCAGTTTCATTGTCCGCTCAGTCAGCATTACAAAAACAGGTTGATTCCCTCTTTGTCATAGCGTCTTCCGGCGAACTCAAATACCGCGACCTCGTTGACCCGGCAATTGAAAAAATAGCTGAGCTTGGAACACCGGCTGTACCCCTTCTGGTGAACAAACTCGATACAAAATCTGCCCGCGAACGGTTAACGATTATAAATATCCTCAAAAAAATCGGTTCCGATGCTGTCCCATATCTGATAACATCTCTGCAAAATCCAAATGGTCTTATCGTTCAGCGTGTTTGCTGGGCTCTTGGTGATATCAAAGATTCCTCGGCTGTTCAGCCACTGATTGCTATAATCAATCACCCTCGCTGGCATGTCCGGGACCAGGCGATTGGTGCTTTGGGCGATATCGGTGATAAAATTGCCGATGATGCTGTTATCTCCGGCTTTGCTGATGATATCGGTCAGGTTCGCAAAGCTGCTGCTGTTTCAGCCGGCAAACTGAAAATCCTTGAGTCATTGTCACTGTTGATTCATCAGCTTGGGGATGATTTTTACGGTGCCCGCATGTCAGCTTTTGAATCTATCCTGAAATTTGATACATCGTTTGTCATCGAAAAACTTACGGACTCAATAACTTCAGATAATCGATTTGTCAGCGCCCTCTCCTGTGAACTACTCGGAAGATTTGCAACCGACCGGGCAATAGATCTGCTTTATGACCATATCGATTCACCAAACCTATATCTTCGGGAAAAAGCCTCGCTTGCCTTAACAGCAGCCGATCCAAAAGATCTCTGTGGATTCAGAAATGTGATTTTACAAAACGTCACCGATAGGTTATCTTTACTGAAAATAGAATCCCTGATAAACTCATACGATGACCAAGAAAAACCTGACAGATAAACTTGCAAGATTTAGTAACCAGATTATATCGCAACAGACAGAAACACCTAAAGTAACTCCGAAAATCCCAAAAAGATATCAAACCCTTGCCGAATCACTCGATGCTGATCTTATCAGCCGTGATGAAGGCTCATATTGTCTGATTCAATCATCTTTACAGGATAATGAAACCTATGGAACGAAACCCGTCCTGCTTAATCTTGACACGGTTCTCATGGACGTATTCTCCAAAGAAAAAGATGAAATGCACTTTGATCCGAACCAGCTTCTTTTTTTTGATATTGAGACAACCGGTGTCTCCGGTTCCGGAGCAGTACCTTTTTTAATAGGCTGCGGCTCTCTATTTGAAAATGAATTTGTCGTTCGTCAATATCTCCTTGCCGATTATACTGATGAAACGGCTATGCTTGAGGACCTCCTTGATGAACTAACTGCCGACAAAGTTCTCGTTACTTATAACGGTGCATCGTTTGATCTCCCTTTTGTAAAAGACCGTATGATTATCAACAGAGTCACCAGAAATATACCTTTAGCAGGACATATCGACCTTTTACATTCAACAAGGCGTATTTTTAAAAAACGCCTGAAAGATTGCTCACTCACGAATATAGAAAGAGAGATATTTGGTTTTCACCGGCAGGATGATATACCCGGCTATTTAGTACCCTCAGTTTTTTTTGAATGGCTCAATTCCGATTCTCTTGAATTGATGCCTTTGGTGGTTGAACATAATAAGTATGACATCTTTTCTTTATATCTGCTATTGTATGAATTGATTCAAGTGTTTCAAAGTGAAGGGGAGACACTTTCAGAAATCGACGACCTCCATGCCCTTTCAAAACTGTTCTATAATAAACAGGAAAATGAAAAGAGTAAAAAAATATTCAAAGTCATCCATCAATCCGAAAAAATATCCCCTGAGATTCTGTTGTACCAGTCATTGATATATAAAAAAGAAAAAGATTATAATAAGGCAAAAGCTCTCTGGGAAAAAATATCCGAGCTTGAAACAAAAGAATCATTTACTGCAAATATTGAACTTTCCAAATTTTACGAACATCACCAAAAAGATAATCACCGCTCATTAAAGTATGCACAAAAAGCAGAAATGTACTGCCCTGATTCTGAGAGACAAAAAACAGCTCTACACCACCGTATATCCCGTCTTTTTAGTAAAATAGAAAAAATATCAGACAAATAAAATCTGTTAAATAAAATCTGAATCTACCGATAATCTGTATAGAGGAACAGATGAATACAGATATATTTAATAAAATCTTAGATGACCATAAAGAGCTGGCATCATTGCCACAAACATTGACTGAAGTACTCAATGTCCTCAGGGATGAAAAGTCATCAGCCGGTGATCTTGCAACAGTTATCTCCCGCGATCCCGCTTTAACCGCGAAAATGCTTCGGATCGTAAATTCACCGTTTTTTGGTGCCGGCAGAGAGATTACAACCCTTTCTCAGGCTGTAATGACTATGGGAACAAGAGCTGTTTCCGCCCTGGCTCTTTCAACATCTATCTATGATTTTACCGGAAAATGGAATAT
>QQUK01000299.1 GCA_008501655.1 Calditrichota bacterium | reverse complement strand
CGGTTATGTCACTATAAATGAAAATGCCCGGAATGGGTTCATCGATCTTGATTTCTTCTCAAAACTTAAACTTGTTTCAAGAACAGAATTTGTCTGCCATTACCAAACTAAAGAACCGCTGAATATTTTAATTGATGGAAGAGTCGGTAAAGGGATTATAGCTGTTAATTAAATCTACTATTCTGTTTTTTTCAATTGAAGCAAAGTTACCGATAAAAAGAGAATAGAAACGATAGCTAGAATTATATTCAATAGTTCAGGGGTTAGTGTTTTACTCTGAGCAAAGATCGGCAGATATCTGAACAATGAATTTATTACAATTGTCAGGACGGCAAATACTGATACTTTTCCTATACCTTTAGATAAAGCATATCCCAGAAGAGCACCGGATGTGACATGAAATAAAATAGTAAAGCCACGTTCTATCAGGTTTATAGTAAATAACATCGACGTCGGCACACCACCGGCAAGATAGCAAGCTTCGACGACACCAAACCCTACTCCTATCATCGTACCAATAATCGTATACATATGTGATTTGATATCTGCAAATCGAACAAACAATATGACAGCAGCTATCTTTAATAGCTCCTGAATTAAACCTACAACAATAGCTGGAGCAAGGCCGTACAAGAACGGTGAGCCTTCTCCTTGTAATACATTTGGTACATAAAATTGCTTAAACAAGATTTCCTGTAAAGGTACCTGAGTAAACGGTACTATCACAAAGACGACACCACCGGCAAACAAAGCTATAAATGAGATTGGTGATTTCAACTGATTTTTTGCAAAAAAGATAAGAGACAGTATACCAAAGAGAATATATATAAATGTCACCCCTATCATTGCACCGAATGACTTTTCTGTCTCAAAAAATGAACTGGTCTGTTCAGCTTTTTCTTTTTTTATCTGCTCAAGTTCCTCTTTAACTTTTTCCGGATTTTGGACAACATCAAGATATGCTTTCAAATTCTGATTGGGTATATCAACCTTCACCAGTTTTTTATCTTCAGTAAAATATGCGATCATACCTAAAGGTTCAGTAAACTCGATAACAAAACAGGAATCAAACACCTGATTAAAAAGCTGAATATTATCAAAATCCCTGACAAAACCATTAACATATGAAAAAGTCATAGACTGAGGCATATATACAGAATCTAAAATATTATCACCAATAGTAAGCGTTTGAGCTGACAAATAGAGTTCCAGCTGGTCATAATAATAATTCTCAATGCTAAACCCATTCGGATCAAACAGAACTGACTGGTCAATCTTTTGTCCGCCACGGGTAATATATCCTTCGAGTTTATCAGCCTTACGCTGCATATCCAGCTTTTCCTGCTGTCCATTGATATTCAACTCCATCTTGTCACCAAGAATAAATCCATCAGCTGTCACATAATGTTCATTTGAGATATTCATCGTAAGCGGTGTGCCGGATTTATTAAAATCAAGATTCAGTTTTTCTTCGATTGTATATCCGCTTATTCCGTCTATTTGTACCGTACCGGTAACAGTCGAACGCAACGTTCCTATAACCGAATCATTGACAATAATCGTCCAGAGACGAACTTCCCCGGTTTCACGATAATCTAAAAAATTATCAAATCCTGAAACGGACTGGGTCACCGGAAATGCTGCACTTGATACGAGCAGTATACAGAATAAAATGATAAACTTCTTCATATGAGGATAAAAGATAGTAGTTTACAAGAATATGTCAACTGTTAAATTCATATGAACCGGTCACTTATGCGCAACTACAACCAGGTCACGGCTTGACTTGGTAAAATCTTTATCAAAAAACAGATTTGAGAATCGCTTAATTTTTCTAAAGCGTGCCCGTTTAAGAGAATCGGTAACTTCTTTTGGAGTAAAATTTTCAAACTCATGCCTAAACATTTCATAATTTGGCGGGTTTGAATTGAGATCAAGTCGATTGACATAGATATATAAAAGCTTACCGCGACGTTCAGAAAAACGCTGGTAAATAAGATTATCATGACGGGTGACTTTAATCGGTAAAAATTCCCCGTCTACTATAGAGATATAATTCAGTAGCTGTAAAACAAGAACACCGTCATCTTTGAGAACTTTATTAAAATTATTGAGCGATCGATACAGATTACTCAAAGAGCCTACCCCTGAAATGGAATTTGCCAGACAGACTATTAAATCATATTTATTATGCATATTAACAGGAAGCTTTTCAAAACTACTGCTTTGGAACCTGATCTTCTCGATATCTCCATAATTTTCTTTTGCTTGTGAAATCATCCCACGGGAACGATCTATACCTACAGTTTTTAATCCGAATTCTCCAAACAAAGATGTCGTTAAACCGGTTGCACAGCCGGCATCCAACACTGAGGATGGATTCGTAAGTTTGATAATTGCCTGGATCTCTTTTTTATGATTTTTTCTTCTGGATGCCGCATCTGTTAACATATCATATTCATGCGGATATATGTCAAAAAATGATTTTTGTCTTTGTAAGTTCAACTGATTCTCCTTTTCTTTTTATGAACAATAATTGAGAAAATCAATTAAATCAAGCTTAACATTAAGGGTGAGTCATTGAACCGGACTCAGCTTGATGTATCAACTCAAAATATTTGCTTTCCGGTACATTGTTTTGCCATGGCCCGAATAATTTAAAGGCAAACAATGAACCCCAGAAAAATAGAACCAGAACAGCTGCCCATTTGATCGAAGGTACAGACCATTTTTTTCGCACAGTCTTCACTTCAAGAGTTTTATTTATCGGACAGGAATCAACACAGGCAAGACAGCCGGTACATTCATCAGAATAAACTTCTTTAACTTTTTCGACTTTAATAAAGGAAGGACATACCATGGTGCATGATGAACAATTTGTACAGGATTTTTCATTTCTGACAATTCTTGTAGGTGATATAAAATTTAATAAACCGAGAAGGGCACCATATGGACAAAGAAACCGGCACCAGAAGCCTCTTACTACCAGTGATAAAACAAATAGACCGATGATTATATAAAGTGCCATCGGAGTTATATCTGTGAAAAAACGAAGCATGAGAACATCAGAGACAATGTTATAATCAGTATATATAAAGTTTTTAATTTCCTGAGTAGTCATCGAAAATATTATGATATTTACAAAAAAGAACAGTAGCAGATATTTCAATGAACGGAGCGGATAATCCAGCCATTTTGGCGGTTTGATTTTTCTTTTAAACAATTTATCAGAAATATTTCCGAGCATCTCTGAAACAAATCCTACCGGACAAACCCAGGAGCAGAATCCTTTTTTAAATAAAAATGCGGTCAAGATGATAACTCCAAAAATAATCATTCCGGATGGATGAATCATATTTATAATACCGGTTTCGATATAATATCTCATCGAAACA
Source organism: Calditrichota bacterium (assembly GCA_008501655.1). Lineage (GTDB taxonomy): Bacteria > Zixibacteria > MSB-5A5 > GN15 > FEB-12 > QQUK01. The sequence continues at coordinate 5,798 of QQUK01000299.1, read as the reverse complement.
AGGGAACCGATCGGGAGCCATCCTTCCACTCCTGGCGGTCGTGAAATCGAGGTACCCGCTCCCCCGCTTTTCACATAAGCGACAAAAAGATAGAATTGAATACCAATCCATATATTAATAACTACGGAAAACAGCTGACTGTAAAAACGCAGGTTTTGAACTTTTTTTGCCCGGTTTGCTGAAATTGTCTGTTCGCTCATGTCATATTCCTTTACAAACCACATTTATTTAAATCAAATATAATAATGAGATCAGTATACCATTTGATTTTAGTCAAAAAAACCAAAAAAAGAGCCGGTTTATCTATAATAAACCGGCTTGTTGATATATAAATCTAAGATTATGGACAATCAAGTGGGGCTGTCCCCGTAGGTACTCCAAACATGTAATCAACCAGATATACTATATCGCCAATATTCAGCTCTAAGTCTGCATTGAGATCAGCTTCCTCAAAACATTCCGGTAAATGTCCATCCGAAAACATAAAATCAACAAGAAATACCAGATCAGCTATCATGATGATATCTGATGGGTCATTGTCGATATTACCCCGGATTCCTACACAGCAGTTGGTACCGGAAGATGCCGGAACCAGATTAAATACATTGATTGCTGTATAATCCGGCTGACCGGTTGGTTTTACTCTCCAGAAATATTGGGTAGTATCGGACACAGAAAGCTCGAATGGTAAACTGAACTGGTCTTCATTTAGAGTGGTTTCCAATATCAGTGAGTTAAAAAGAATATCAGTCGATATCTGGAAATCAACAGCACCGGTTTCTTCCCAAAAGAAAATCGGATTTTTATTTTGGATAAAACTTCCCGGACGAGGAATAATAGGAGCAATGGAACCGGCAACAAAATTAAAATCATAGCCGTTCGAATTCATCGTCTGATTGTCAGCAAAAGCATATTGCTGATTGTTCAGTTCAAACTTTACACTGAAACTCTCATTAGCTGGCAACTCTACCCGCGGTGAAAGATGGAGATTATAAACACCTTCTTCAGCAACATACATTTTCAACTGTTTGTCTATATATTGATTATTATCTATATTTTTATAATCAATGTTTGAACCGACAATCGTGTTTTTAACGCTGTTGACAATTTTATCTGAAGGTGAAACTAATTCAATTTCAGCATTATTATAACTTTCTAACGTCATATTTGTCTGGGATAATGAAACCGGTGAGTGTGTATTTTCAAAGGTAATGACAAAATTACCGGTTTGATACAAGGAATTGGCAACCAGGAGATCAACGTCACCATCAAGATCATAATCTGTTCCTTCAATCATTCTGATGGCATCTACTGTTGTAAAATAGCGAACTTCATTATCAAAGTTACCGGCACCATCACCAAAAAGAATCGAAATATAATCATAAGCACCGTTTACAAAAGCTATATCAAGCTCACCATCACCATTAAAATCATGGATTGTATTTGAGAATATCTGACCTTTTACAGTTCGAACTGTCTGCGATGTGAAACTTCCGTTTGAATTCCCATAGAATACAACTAAATCAGAATTCGCACCACCTATTGAAGGAACCGCAATACACAGGTCATACAGATTATCGTTATTAAAATCTGAACCATGGTTAGTTACTTCAATATCTTCAGTCGTATAAGCGAGTGGATAAAAGTAACTCTGCGTGAACGTCTGATTTTGATTATTCAGCAGAATGTACAATCCACTAACATCACCAATAGCTAAATCATTATAACCATCCATGTTAAAATCACCGCAATTTAACGACAACAATTTAGTTCCGACGGTTATATCAGTGCGTGACCCCCAATACGATGTTGCGTCTCCCCAGTTAATGATAACCTGGTCAAGAGCGACGGACACATAATCGAGATACTGATCATTATTCAATTCAGTAAGAGTATGTTTTTTGGCATGATTCCCATATTCAGATTGGGTTTCATCCATCGTGAATGTATTATCCTGGTTATTCAAATATGAAGTCAGAATAGAGTTTTCCGTCGGATTAAAATTTAAGAACATCATATCATAATAATCATCTGTATTCAGATATCCGAAGTTTACCCCTCTGATAATAAAATTGTTATTGATCGTCGAAAGTTCATACAAGGTATCCTGAGCAATATCATAAGAAAAGATTGTTCTCGGATCCTGAAATTTTTGATATCCGCAAACAACAGCTTCATCAAAACCATCATTATTAAGATCAGCACAAGCTAACTCTGTCGGTTGTATTGAGGTTGCATAACGGGATTCAGAGAAAGGTAAAAAATATGAAGCATCATCAATCACTTCTATAACTATCTCCTTTGTGACACAATTTTCTGCTGTATCACAAGCTTGAAAGACTGCTTTCCAAATACCGATATCGGAAGCTGATGGTGTCCAAGAAAAAGACCCCGGATTATTACCATCATACGTCGGAGAACTTGAGCTTGACATTGTTTGGTCGTACCCGGTTAACTCAATAAATGATGTAGTTACAGGAAATCCTTCAGACGATGTTCCCGTCACGGTGAATGAAGTCGGAGTGCCGGTTGTCGTGACTTTTAAAGTATCAGATAAAGTTATTGACGGGACAGCTGTACCCTCTATGACAATAATTTCTCTTTTCTGATAAAATGGCTCATAGAGGTTTGACTCATAATCAAGAAAATGAAATTCCATTGTCGGCTCTACATGATTACTGTCTATTTCAACAGTTCCTGCAGATAAACCCGTAAAATAAAGCAAACTAACCGAATCGCTCCCAACCGGTAAATAATTCCCAAGAAACCTGAAACCATTATACCTTAAAATAAAATCGTGTCCGGCTGAACTCAAATCATCATTTACTGATCTAAGTGGTAAAACATTCGGGTCTGCCATTCTGCCGATAAAAACAACCGAATCAAATTGTATTGCTCCTGAATCAAAAAAATCAAATGCAAAACCCATTTGATGTGCTGCTAATTCACGATCATTTGATATAACGACAGCAAGCGGTCTTGATTGCCCAACGACCAATGTATCTCCGACAATTTTGATACTATCAGGTACACCAAGGTCTTGAGAATGCGAAATCGACGGTATGAGGAAAGAAGTTAACAATAATACAAAAAAGACTTTTTTCATGAGACCTCCCAATCTGATTATTTTTTGACTACGCCTGTCATATTAATGACGAAACATAATTTCGTACTGTTTAAGATAATGTTAATTTAATTTTACGTCAATAATTTAAAATGATTGATTTTGGTTGATTTATTATGTTCAGAACGTTACATTACAATACCTTACAAATAAAGTACTATATATATGATCAGAAAAATCGGAAATTATATATTAATCGGTATGATAGCAGGTGCCATATTAGGCATTCTGGGTGGGTTATACCTGAGTGATTTCTTTCTTTCAATTCAGTTTATCGGTACTCTATTCTTAAATGCATTAAAAATGATTGTCGTTCCCCTTATTGTCGCATCAATGATTGTCGGTGTGACAAATCTTGGTGACATAACTAAACTGGGTAGAACAACCGGTAAAACGATACTTTTTTATTTTATCACAACCGGTTTCTCAGTTGTAATAGGAATTATCGCAGTCAACATTATACAACCGGGTAATGGTGTAGAAAGCTTCGGCGCATATATTCCTGAGTTGGTTTCAGAAAGTAAAAGCAAAACTTTTCTGGATGTCATCTTAGGTTTAATCCCGCCAAATGTATTTGATGCAGCTGCTAATGGAAAAGTACTCCCTCTTATCGTATTTTCACTCCTTTTTGGTGCTGTTTTGACAACAATCGGCGAAAAAGGGAAACCGGTTATCGCATTTTTTGTCGGAATCAATGCTGCCATCATGAAACTGGTTAACTGGATAATCTACTTTGCCCCGCTCGGAGTGATGGCTTTAATCGGTGGTATCGTTGCTGAAAACAGAAGCTCGATTGAAGAACTTGTCTCGAGTCTTGCACTATACTCTTTAACAGTCATTATCGGATTACTCTTCCATGCTATTATAGTTTTACCGTTGATACTTAAATTTTTCACTAACAAAAAGCCTGTAGAATATTTTCTTAATATGGGCCATGCGCTCGCTACAGCGTTTACAACAGCATCATCTTCAGCAACCCTACCTATAACAATGGAATGCGTTGAAGAAAAAAATGATGTAGATGAACGTGCTGCATCATTTGTACTTCCTCTTGGTGCAACCATCAATATGGACGGAACCGCACTTTACGAAGCAGTTGCAGCTCTTTTTATCGCACAGATTTATGGTATAGACCTTGGAATCGGACAGCAAATGATTATCTTCCTGACCGCCACCCTTGCATCAATCGGTGCCGCAGGAATTCCCCATGCCGGAACAGTTACCATGGTTTTTGTCCTTACTGCTGTCGGATTACCGCTTGAGGGTATCGGACTTATTTGGGCTATCGACTGGTTTTTGGACCGTTGCCGCACGACAGTCAATGTCTGGGGTGACTCAATCGGCGCAGCCGTTATAGAAAATACTAAAGAATTTACTACCAAATAGTTTTACCAAAATTACGTATATACTACATACTATTTATAACTAAAGAGGATATCATGAAAAAACTTCTCGTCGCTTTAGTCATTTTATGTTCCACAACTATCCACGCGAACAATCGGACTGAACAGCCTACTATCATTACTTCAGATAATATCGAATTAAAAGCTACACAACAAAACGCATCGGCTGGCTGCACCCTTCAGAAGCATGTTCCTGTCGCTACCGGCTATGCTTCCGGAATTGCCCCTCATGACAGATTTGTTACGTATTATGACCCGACTGATTGCGGTTCGCCAACGTATCCTTTTGAAATTGATGCTCTCTCTTTTTCGTTTATCCCGCTAACAGGCAATAACTGGCCGGTTCCGGTCGATGTCGTCGTATTTGCCCCTAATACAGATGGGGTTAACTGCTCCGCCCCCGGAACAGAGTTATACAGACAATCGGTCTTATGTGATACAGCCGACTTTGCCATTCCGAATATAGGTACTGTATTTTTTGACAGTGCATTCTGTGTTGACGGCCCATTTTATATTGGAATAGAGTTCACCGACCCCGATACAACTGTTCTCTCAATGCCTTCACTTCTCTTTGACACTACTTCAGCACCTGACTCCTGTGACAACTGGTTTTATTTTGATGTAAACGTCGACTCACTCGAAGGCTGGTATGAATGGTATGATTTCTGGTCACCACTTCCAGGCTACCCTTGGTTTTGGGTAGAAGGTGAAACAGTCTCTCCAAACTGCGTAGTTGATACAGACGGAGATGGAATCGTAGATTCACTTGATAACTGCCCGTCGGTTGCAAATCCGATTCAAGCTGATGCTGATGGTGATGCAGTAGGTGATCTTTGTGACAACTGCCCATCTGATTCCAACCCTGCGCAAACAGATACGGATGGTGATGGCGACGGAGATGTTTGCGACGTATGCCCGACTGACCATCTCAACGATTTAGATGGTGACGGTGTGTGTGAATCCGTCGATAATTGCCCCGGAATATTTAACCCGTCACAGGCTGATAGCGATACTGACATGGTCGGAGACGCCTGCGAAAACTGCTGTATATTTATTCGCGGTAACGTCAATAACGATGGTGCTCAGATGATAGATATATCCGATTTAGTTTTTCTTGTCGATTATATGTTCGGAACTCCGGCAGGCCCCCAACCACCTTGTATCGAGGAAGCTGATGTTGATGCAAGTTTAGGAATTGATATCGCTGACATGGTTTATCTGGTCGATTACATGTTCGGTTCACCGGCAGGTCCGGCACCGCTTGGCTGTTA
>QQUK01000338.1 GCA_008501655.1 Calditrichota bacterium | reverse complement strand
AACAGGGTATGAGGCTGAATGTTTCAGCTATAACAAGCTTTCTACTCTTTTCTTAATTCGTTTAGCTACTTCAGTACCCTCTGAAATAAGTGCTTCAGCTTCTTTTTTAGTTTTTTCAATAAATGATTTATCCTGTAAAGATGTCAGATTAATTTTTACATTATAACCGGCACCTTCGATTGCCGCCATCCCCATTAGTCCGGCAACTCCGGCATCAGTCACCGAGTTTTCGTTACCTTTGTCAGCAACTACTTCAGCCATTTTGATAACTTCGAGTGACTTCTGCATAACTGTGAGAGGTACCTGAGCAGCGTACTGGGTTGCTTTTTCAATCTGGTCATCATCTTTAGTTTTAAAAGCTTCCATGACTTTGTTGAATGCTTCTTTATCAGTTTCAACCAATTTTTCGAGTTCATCTTTTAAAACATCACATTTGTCCCGAATATCAGAGAGTTCGTCTTTGACATCTTTATATGATTTTTTCCCAACGGTCAGACGGCAGACCATTGCTGAGAGAGCAGCTGAGAGTGCACCCGCAGATGCTGCAACTGATCCGCCTCCTGGAGCTGGTGACGATGAAGCGACTTCATCATAAAACGATTCACCTTGTGTTCCGGTATTTGCTCCGGCAAGTTTTTCCTCAAGAATCTGTTCCTTTGTAAAGTTTTCCAGACGGAGATAAAAATCGGAAACATCTACTAAGGCATCGTTTGGCAAAAGCCCTACAACTTCAGAGGAGGTGACATTGACCCCATAACGGGCAGCTTCAGATTTTATAGTTTCAAACACCCGAAAGATCGGAGTTTTTGTATAATTGACAAGATTCATTGATATCTGAACCTGATCTCTCTCTTTGATTTCAAACCCGAGTGCTTTTACAAACCGATACCCGCCTTTGATGGAACGGATAGCATCGGCGATATTATCGGCAATCCATTTTTTGTTTGTATCAAGATACACGTTAAAAGCAACCAGCGGGAACCGTACGCCTATTGCGGTTGCTCCTGCTTTGATGTTCATTTTTGCCGGACCGTAATCAGGTTTACGTGACTTGTCGGTTTCAATTGAATCGCGAATGCCTTCGTATTGACCTTTGCGGACTTTGGCAAGATTCTTCCGTTTAGGAGTTGAAGCTGCATCTTCATAAAGATAAACCGGGATATCGAGTTCATCACCGACTTTTTTGCCGAGTTTGTTGGCGAGTTCTACGGCATCCTCAATAGTCATATCACCAAGCGGGATAAACGGACAAACATCACAAGCTCCCATTCTCGGATGTTCCCCTTTATGGGTTGACATATCGATAAGCTCTGATGCTTTTTTGATCCCACGGAAGGCAGCATCAACAGCAAGTTTCGGATCACATACAAAGGTAACAACTGCCCGGTTATGATCACCGTCCATTTCATGGTCTAAAAGAATAACACCTTCTTCTTCGGTAATTGCTTTACAGATTGCTTCTATAACTTCAGGACGGCGTCCTTCGGAAAAATTTGGTACACATTCGACAAGTTTGGCCATTTTATCACTCCGATTATTTTAATTCGTAAAAGATTGCTTTAATCCCCAGGCTAAGAGGGGAATCATTATCTCATGATGTCCGACAAAGTTGTACCCGGCACCGGCATTATGTGTCGGACGGTTCAGGACATTTTCAGTCGGACGATAGTGAGTTATCATATCAAAATTTGCAGTCGTCAGTTTGTTTTTATTCTTTGTTGTATTACGGGCAACAGTCAGGGCTTTTAAAAACACTTCCGGTAGAAGTACCGCAGAACCGATATTTGCAAGTACCCCGCCGTTGTTGATTTCTTTACATATTGTTGCTAAGATTCTAAAATCTAAATGTGATGCAGCTCCGATTTTGGCAGCATCATAATTCGGATGTTGAGCTATTGTATCAGTTCCGATTCCGACATGGATAGTTGCAGGGATTTGATGTTTATTTGCCGCAGCAAAGATTGAAAGGTCGGCATATTTGGCTTTGTTAGCGTTTATGTAGATACCGCCTGCTTCTCCAAGACCGATATCTTCTGAGGCAGCAAAATCAACAACTTCAGCAAACATAGCTGCGGTTTCTTCGACCATGCCAAAGGAACCATCAGCCAATCCTTTTTGGACATCTTCCGAAGTTCCCCCGAAAAATGCCAGTTCTATATCATGAATCAGACCGGCGCAATTAAACGAAAACCCGGTTACGATTTTATGTTTAATCAAATCAATAAAAATCGGGGTTAAGCCTACTTTGATAGTATGGGCACCTAAGAGCAGATGGAACGGTTTATTTTTTATTCGTGCCTTGTGGACAGCTTCGATATAATTTTTCAAATCCTCAGCTTTAAGGAATTTTGGAAGTGATTCAAAAAAGTCAGTCTTTTTTTTAGGGTCTATCGGCTGTCCGAAAGCTTTGATATTTGTTTTTGTCTGTCGTTTGCTAATTGGGTAGGTTGTAATTTTCTGCAGATCAGCCGGTTTAATTTTTTCTGACTTCCCCATTAAAACTCCTCAATTTCACCAAGTTCATATCCGGTCAATTCTGCTGAGATTGAACCGACTAAGACTTTTGATTTCATGAGTACAGGAAGTTTTAACCGGTCATCAGTTAACCAGACTTTCAGAGAACCTTCATGTTTAAAAACACCAACCGACTGCATAATTGGTTCGACAAGAAAACAATCAAATGACCCGGCTTCAACTTCAATCGTCTCTTTTTTGAGAACCTTGACTTCTGTTGTAAATTTTCTTCCATCAACGAAATTATCAATAAACATTGATGTACCAATTTTTAACTCCTGAGTTCTGAGGTAATATAGGATCGAAAGAGCATCTTGAACATAGGAAGCAACTTCAATAGTATCCTCTTTGTAAACAGTAAAATGATTTCTCTGGTCAAAAGAATATTGCCGGTCAGAGCGGTAACTTCCTTCACGAAGGTTTTTTTCAAACCGCCAGCTGAACATACCGATTGCATCAAGAATAGATTCAGCTCTATCTTCGACTTTATAAAAAGATGAAAAGAAAGAATTAGAGTTTGCCAGCGTCACTATCTGATAACAGGGTCTTCCTTCGTATTCGATCAGCCGATTCACTTCCATCGTTGCAGTACCTGCGTTGATGAAGCCGTAGTTTATATCAAAAGAGAGTTTCTCGCCAACACCAAAAGCAATATTCTCGACATAACGGCCGATAGGGTCATCGTTTGCGTTTGCTACTGATTTTGTACTGTCAGTTGCGGCATGAACAATACCGATCTCAACGGAAGCAAAATAAAATAGCGGGACAAGACCTATTCCAAAAATAAGCATTAGTAAAAATGATTGTAATTTTGTACGTAACAGCATTTACTTAGCATCTATCCTTTTCAAAATCTCAGGAAGATATTTCCCGAGGTATTCACCGATTTCTAAAAATGTTTCGTTGTACACCGCAAGTTCCTGCCCGATAGGGTCAGCTAATCCATCTCCTTTAGGACTCGGATCCGGAAAATTTTTAAACAGGAATGTTTTGCCGGCAGCATCTTTCCGCATCCGGATTATTTCCTTGTAATGAGATGGTGTCATTGCAAAAATCAAATCAGCATCTTCAATTAACTGCGGATTAAGCGGCTGCGATTTATGTTGAGAGAGGTTAGCATCCCATATTTTAGCAGCTTCTATTCCGTACATCGTCGCCGGAAACCCGTTTGCAGCTGAAGTCCCCGATGAATTCACTTCAAATTTACCGGGACGCTCTTTTTCAAGCAGAACTTTAAGAGCCGCTTCAGCCATTGGAGAACGGCAGGTATTACCGGTACAGACAAACATTATTTTATATCTTGAATCCAAAATTAATTCCAATACTTTTTTAATTGTTCTGTTTTGATTGCACCTTCACGCAGAACCACCAACTCATCAGTGCTGGCATCCACAACTGTTGAAGCTTCACCCTCAAGTTTCCCCCCATCGACATACAGAGAGACTTTGTCACCAAAGAGCTTATACAATTGATCTATAGTCAGACTATCCGCTTGACCGGAAAGATTTGCAGATGTCGCAGTTACAGGAAAATCAACTTTATCTATGAGTTGTTTAATAAAGTCAAAGCTGGATATTCTGATTCCTATTTTATCATTATTAACCAGATACGTTTTATCACCAAAGAGAGATTCAAGGACGATAGTCAAGGGGCCGGGCAGGAATTCTTCAGCGATGTTTTCAGCTTTAGCAGAAAGTTTTCCATACATTTTTATCTCTTCAACAGATCTCAAAAAAACTGCTGTCGGCATAAATTCAGGTCTTCCTTTAACCTCAAACAGCTTAGTAAGTGCCGATTCATTTGATGCATCAGCAAGCATCCCGTATTTTGTTTCGGTCGGGGCAATCACTATCTCACCCTGCCTGAGCAAACCTGAGACTTGCTTTACGGCGGTTTTAATTGCCGAAGGGGAATCTATTGTTATAATCTTATTGGTCACTGACGTTTGAATCATCTTCACTATTTTCTTCATTGTTATACAGAGAATCTGGAAACTCCTGTATGGGGAGGTCATCATACATTGGAGATGTTATGTTCGGACTGACAATCACAGCAACAACCCATGCGTTTGAATATCCGGCTGATTTCGCACGGAGCGCATATTCTTCAGCTTTTTCCCGGTCGGAAAAATTCCCAACTCTAATCTTGTAGTACGGTACTTCGTAATCCATAAAGACCGGTCTGTCAAAAATTTCGTCGGCTACTTTTTTAGCTTTTCGTGACTCTCCATACACTTTACTTGAAAAAAGCTGTATCCGGTATGCCTGAGAGTTAAGTGAATCTATTTCATCAGGGATATTCGTAACTGTTGTATACAAAGAGTCATCGTCGGTTACTTCATCGGTCAGAGTTATCTTTCCGGTAATCTCTCCGGCTTTTGGAAACTCAAGGGGTATGACTGTTTTATCCTGAGGAAGTTCCAAAAGATCGAGTTTGTCGCCTGAGGCTTCCGGTTGAGTTGTTTCTTCCGGAACTTGAACAGTACTTCCCTGTTTTTTGCATCCGGCAAAAACAATCAAAAGTAAAAGGAATCCGAAAAGCAGACTATAGATATTTTTTATTTTTTTCATCCTTGTTTAACTCATTTATAAGTTCTTTAACTCGGTCGACTTCACTCCGTCGAGCGACCATCGTAATATTATCAGTACGCACAATCACTAAATCAGAGACACCAAGGCAGGCAATAATCCCGTCCTCTTCATTGTAGATTGTCGTTTCGTATGTGTCCAATACAAGGGTATCACCAATAAGCACATTGTTATCTTCAGTAATTTTTTTATACCGTTTCAAAGCATTCCATCCGCCGACGTCATCCCAAACGATGTCAGCTTTTATAGCCAGGACGTTATCGGCATATTCAAGTACAGCAAAATCAATCGAGATTGAAGCGACATCATTAAACAGGACTTCACGGGCTTTTTCTTCGTTATCAGTACCAATCTGTTCTGCATATTTTTTTAAATGCTCATAAAGTTCCGGCTGATATTTTTCAATCGCATTCAATATCGATTTACACGACCAGATAAACATCCCGCTGTTCCAGAGATAGTTCTGTGAATAGTAATATTCATGGGCAACCGGAGCTTTTGGCTTCTCTGTAAATGCAGCTACTTTGTATACATCGTATTTGCCCGAATGTTCAAAAACATCACCTTGTTTAATATAGCCATAACCGGTTTCAGCACGGGTCGGGATGATTCCGATAGTAATCAGACAATCCTGAGTTTGGGCAATTTCGCAACCTTCTTTTAATATCTGACGGAGTTTTTCCGGCGGCTTTATCAGATGATCAGCTGAGAGTACAACCATAACGGCATCAGGATCATCATACTGAAGATGGACCGCGGCAAGTCCGATAGCGATACAGGTATTACGTCCACGCGGTTCGGCAATGATATTTTCTTTATTTAAGCGTTCGACATTATTTAGAATAAATGTCTCCATAGATTTACTTGTAACAATTCGGCAACGGTCATATGGAATCAGTTCTTCAACCCGGTCGATTGTCTCTACCAGCATCATTTTTTCAGAAGTTAATTTCAGAAACTGTTTCGGACGGGCAGACCGTGAAAGGGGCCAGAACCGTTCACCTTTTCCACCTGCTAAGACTATGCTGTATATCAAATTACAACTCCTTCTCAAATTCCTATTAATCTATTGATAATAACGGAGTTAAAGGCTTTAGTCAAGAAAAGATTCAGGCAGATTGGGAGAGATTCTTATGATACTGCTAATATTGCCAGAAGAATCGAATTGTACCGATTTTCGATTGAATCACAGTCAGCATTTATAGTAATTGGAACTATTCCACCGACTATAACTCCTCCGATTTCAGCTTGTGCAAATGTCGACATCGCTTTGTAAACACCATTGGCTGTTTCAATATCAGGAGCAACCAGAATATCAGCATCGCCGGCTACAGCAGAATCTGTAATCCCTTTTGCCTCAGCAGCATACGAATCAAGCGCTATATCCAGAGACAATGGTCCATCAAGCTGACAATTTTTGATTTGGCGGCGTTCATTCATTTTTGACAGAACCGCAGCATCGACAGTTGCTGCCATCTGAGGATAGACAACCTCGACTGCACCAAGTATTGCTGTTTTGGGGTTGTTCACTGATAGTTTCGCAGCAAATTTAACAGCATTTTGAATCAGCATCATTTTCTTTTTTAAATCGAGTTGCGTATTGACAAAACTGTCGGTGAGGAATAGAGGTTTTGGATATGAATCTATTTTATATACTGCAACATGACTGGCACTTTTTTTGGGTGAAAAATTCAGTTCATCAGAATACAGAAAATCAAGAAACTGCCTGGTTTCGATTTTCCCTTTTATAATGAAATCTATTTCCCCTAACTCACCCATTTTGAGAGCGGTTTCTAAGGCGAGTTTTGGTTCATTTATATCTAAAACTTCAATACCATCAATATCAATATCATATTTCGTTGCTTTTTCTATGAGAAGTTTCTCATCTCCGATGAAAAAAGGTTCGATAATTCCATGATCTTTGGCAAGAACAACAGCTTCAAGAGTTTGTACGTCGGAGGGTGCGACTAATGCAGCTCTGTATATTCTGTTTGATTTAACTTTTTCAAAGACAAGCTTTTCTATATCTGAAAATGATTTTACTTTTTGAGACATCTGTCATCACTCCAAATATGATTGGTTTGATAGTAGTCGGCAAGCAGACAGGAAATTGCGATTGCCGCTTTTTTGTTTTTTACAGTATCGGAACGGGAGACAAGAGATACAGGGACTTTGGCTCCGACAATAACACCCGCAAACACGGTTCCGATAGATTGAATCAATGATTTTGCTACAATGTTGCACTCTTCAATAGAGTTTGACACAAAAATATCAGTATCACCGATTAACTCAGAATTATATTTTTTCTTCAGAGAAGAATTGCCAACAGTTGCCAGATCGAATGAGATATTTGCTTCAATGTGAACATCTTTAAGTTCTTTTTGTACTCTCGGAACGATGACTTCCTTATCATAAACGGTGTGAGGATTGTTTGCATCAGGTGTCATATACGGACCGGAAAGTGCAACTTTTACCGGTGACATCCCAAATGATTTTGAAACAAGTAAAGCATTTTCAATTATCTGGAATTTCTGTTCGGCATCCGGAGCTACGACCATCCCGCCATCGGTGAAATTAAGTAGCTTATGATAGCCGGGAATATCCAGAACAGCACAATGTGAAAGTGTATTTTTCCCTCTCAGATTGTATCTTTTATCTAAAACAGTCTTTAAAAGTGCTGATGTCGGCAGAAAACCTTTCATTATCGCATCAGCCTGATATTCTGAGGCAAGTTTTACAGCTATGTGGGCTGCTTTTATAGGGTCCTGCTCATCGTATATTTCCATTGTCGAAAGTTCGGCAGATTTTTCGGATGCGTATGACTCAATTAGTTTTTTGTCACCAACTAAAATAGCATCAATAAATCCCTGACTGACTGCCTGAGCTACTGCATCGATGACATCAGGATCCTGAGCAGCAGCAACTGCAATCTTCTTTTTCCGTCCGACCTTGGCAATTTCAATTGCTTTTTCAATTAATTGATCAGCTGATTCTATTTTTTCAATCATAGTCAATATGCTTTCAATTTTTCTTTTCCGGATAGAAACCGCATACCGGCAGCAGCAAGAGCTTCCATTTCAAATTCACCGGCAGCTACTTTGACATCTCCGATGAAACTACAGTACTTTTTAATCTCATCACAAAGACGCTCTGAGTTTGCCATTCCTCCGGTTAAGATAATTTTCTTCAGGTTCCCTTTTAAGGCAACCGATGCAATACCAATTTCCTTAGCAATCTGATATGCCATAGCATTAAAGTAAAGTAGTGCTTTTTCATTACCATCGTCAATCATCTTCTCGACTTCAATCAGGTCTGATGATCCGAGATATGCTACAAGTCCAGATTTTTTGGAAAGTTTGTCGATCATCTCCTGTTCACTGAACTTACCGGAATAGCAGAGCTTAACAAGTCCTCCAATAGGGAGTGCACCAGCCCGGTCGGGTGAGAATGGACCCATACCTAAAAGAGCATCGTTTACATCAATAACCAAACCTTTTTCAAGAGCGGCAACCGAAACTCCACCTCCCATATGAGCGCAGACATAATTGACATCCTCAAGCTCCTGACCATCTTCTCTGGCATCTCGCCGGCACATCTCTTTTATATTCAGAGCATGAACCCGACACTTTCGTTCGATTTCGGGGATTCCGGAGATTCGGGAAACATCTTTGAAATTATCAACTGTGATAGGATCGGCAATCAGTGACGGTTTGTTAAATTTATTCCCGATATGTGAAGCTATTATTGCTCCATGATTCGAAGCATGATTAGAATATCTCATATTTTTTAAATCAGCAAGCATCTCATCAGAGATAGCATACGAACCGCCATCAAGCGGTTTTAATGGCGCTCCCCTACCAACAATTGCTGAAAGGTCCGAAACATTTAATTCAAGTGAATCGATCCAGCTGTTTATCAATTCCATACGGAGTTCAAACTGGTCTGCTACATTATCAAACTTTGCAAGCTCTTCCCCATTGTGCCGTATTGTTTCAGATGCAACTTTCCTGCTATCTTCAACATAGGCAGTCTTAGTAGAGGTCGAGCCCGGATTGATAATAATCATCCGATACGGCATACCTAAACCTCAACAGATGAGAGTTTTATTTCACGTCCTTTGTTGAATGCTTCGATATTGATATCAACA
>QQUK01000345.1 GCA_008501655.1 Calditrichota bacterium | reverse complement strand
TCATAGATGAGAATACAAGACTAATAAATGCTGCGACAAGTAATGCAATCTCAGGACCGATTATTGAAAAATCTATGGCTGCTGCTGTAAAATCTATCATATACTTCCTCTGTTTACGAACACGTCGTAAGCGTTAAAATCCTCATCCACCGCCGAAGCCTAAGGTGACTTCACCGTTTTCAACAATAACCGGAACGATACTTTTCCCTCCGGACAGCTTCAAAACTTCATCTTTAGCACCAGTAGTTTCATGGACATCGATTTCTGTAAACTCTATTCCATTATCGTTGTAATGCTTTTTAGCGGCGGCACAATACGGGCAACCTACTTTTGTATAAATGGTAACTTCACTCATTTTTTATCCGACTCCTCTGACAGGTTAAGAGTAAGTTTTTCCTGCCCGGGTTGCTCTTTATCTATTGCAATAATTTCATAATCATCTGTTAATCGGACTGACGAAGCATGACTGACCTGTTCGAGAACATTTTTTACAGCCGGTTCAATCTTATCAAAAAACGGTTTCGGATAAATACCGATCCAAAAGATTAAAATAATCAACGGCAGTAAAATGACTTTTTCGCGCAAGTCGAGGTCGAGGAGCTTTTTGTTTTCCTCTTTGGTAACATCACCATAAAAGACTCTTTGATACATCCAGAGCATATAGCAAGCAGAGAAAACTACTCCGGTTGCAGCAAAGACAGCATACCAGACATTTGCTTTGAATGTTCCCAGGAGAATCAGGAATTCACCAACAAATCCGTTTGTCAGCGGAAGTCCGATTGAGGAAAGGGTTACAATCATAAATACTACGGAGAATACCGGCATGACTTTGGCGATACCACCGAAATCTTCGATTAAACGGGTATGTCTTCGTTCATATATCATTCCAACGAGTAAAAAGAGAGCACCTGTTGATATTCCGTGGTTGATCATCTGCATTACGGCACCTTCAAGCCCCTGGATATTTAAAGCAAATATACCAAGCATGATAAATCCCATATGAGAGACTGACGAAAAGGCAACTAACGATTTGACATCTTTTTGTACCATAGCCACAAGAGCACCATAAATGATTGCTATAACGGCTAAGACTGATATATACGGTATGAATGTAATTGTCGCATCGGGGAACATCGGCAGACAAATCCTGATAAAACCATAGGTTCCCATTTTAAGCAAAACGCCAGCAAGGATAACTGAACCAGCGGTCGGTGCCTGAACATGTGCATCGGGGAGCCAGGTATGGAACGGGAACAGGGGAACTTTAATAGCAAATGCCAGAGCAAATGCTGCAAACAGCCAGAGCTGTTCCTGATACCCGAACGAAAGTGAAGATATAATTTTTAACATATCAAAAGAGAATTCACCTGTGACACTCTGATATTCAAAGAGAATGAACATAATAGCAACAAGCATCAGCAGTGAACCGAACATGGTAAATAAAACAAATTTGATAGCTGCGTATAGTTTTCTTGGACCGCCCCACATTCCTATGATAAAATACATCGGAATAAGCATCAACTCCCAGAAGACATAGAATAAAAAGAGATCCAATGCACAGAAAACACCGATCATACCGACCTGCAACAGGAGCATCGAGATATAGTATCCTTTGACACCTTCAGTTATTGAATTCCATGAAGCTAAGATAGCAAGGACTGTTAATATAGTTGTCAGTATGATCATAAGAAGTGAGATACCGTCAATTCCCATATGGTAACTGATTCCAAATGACGAAATCCATGGCAGATTAACTTCTAACTGCATACCATTTGCAATCGGGTCAAACGCGCCATACAAGAAAAGTGAAATGAGAAAAGTAACAAATGCAATTATCAAAGATAATGATTTTATAGTATCCGCTTTATCTTTAGGGATAAAAAGTAAAAGCAGAATCCCAAGAGCCGGAAAAAATGTTACCAGTGTTAAAAGATCAATATTCATACTATATATCCATTATCATATAAGCAATTATCATTAGTACACCGAACATAAATACGGTTGCATAGGTTCTGACACGTCCGGTCTGTCCTTTTCGGAATGTATCGGAGATATCACCATACCATCCAGCCATACCGTTAATGAGTCCGTCAATAATGACAACATCAAAGACTTTCCAAAGGAACAATGAAAGATATATAACCGGACGGATTACAATCCCGCCGTACAGTTCATCGACATAATACTTATTTAGAAGAAGAGATTTAACTCCCGAGAGTTTATTAGCCAGCGACGTTGAAATTTCGGTTTTTTTGTTGTACAACAGGTAGGCACAGAATATTGAGATGAGAACAAGCAGAACCGAAACAACCATGAGTGTTATTTCCATCCCGGCATCTCCTCCGCCCGCAAGCAAGGCATGCCCTTCAGCACCCGAAGCTGATGCAGTCTGAGCCATAACCGGTTCAAGCCAATGTTCAAAATAATTTGTCACCCCGAAGATATGCGGGATACCTACCCAGCCGCCAATGACTGAGAGAACCGCAAGAACTATCAACGGGACAGTCATTGATTTTGGCGATTCATGGATATGTGATTTAGCTTCGGCTGACATACGTTCTTTTCCGTAGAAAGTCAGGTAGACAAGTCGGAACATATAGAATGCAGTCAATGCTGCCGTGACAACACCAATCACCCAGAAAAGAGGATGTCCGAATTGGGATGAGAATGATTTCCAGAGAATTTCATCTTTAGAGAAGAATCCGGAAAGTCCCGGAATACCTGCGATTGCAAGGGTTGCGACAAACATTGTTTTAAATGTCACCGGCATATATTTTCTCAAACCACCCATATTTCGCATATCCTGTTCATCAGACATGCCATGAATGACGGAACCGGCACCGAGGAATAAGAGTGCTTTAAAGAAAGCATGTGTCATCAGGTGAAAGACACCAGCGGTAAAAGCAGCAACACCACAGGCTAAGAACATATATCCAAGCTGACTGACAGTTGAATAGGCGAGTACACGTTTAATATCATTTTGAGCAAGTCCGATTGTAGCGGCAAAAAATGCGGTGGCAGCACCAATGACAGCAACCGTCATAAGTGCATCCGGTGCTATTACAAAAAGAACGTTGGTTCGGACTACCATATAGACACCAGCCGTAACCATTGTGGCGGCATGAATCAATGCAGAGACCGGAGTCGGTCCTTCCATTGCGTCAGGCAACCAGACATAAAGAGGAATCTGTGCCGATTTACCGGTGGCACCGATAAATAGTAGTATACAGGCTGTTGTTACCACAGCCCCACCGTAGACGAATACTTCGGGAGCTTTGGCGACGACATCGACAAAATTCAATGAACCGATATGCCAGAATATGATAAACATTCCTAAGAGGAATCCGAAATCACCGATTCGGTTGACAATAAAAGCTTTTTTACCGGCATCGGTCGCTGACTGTTTATGAAACCAGAAGCCGATCAACAAATAGGAACAGAGACCTACCCCTTCCCATCCGACAAACATAAGCAGGAAGTTATCACCTAAAACAAGAGTAAGCATTGAGAACATAAAAAGATTCAGATAAGTGAAAAATCTCTGGTAACCGGGGTCATGACTCATATATCCGGTAGAATATACATGGATTAAAAATCCTACACCGGTTACAACAAGTATCATAACCGCTGAAAGCGGGTCGAGCAAATAACCAAAAGAGACATGGAAATCACCGGACGGAATCCAGGTAAACAGCGTCTGCTCCAGGAGACGATTAGCTACCGGGAGAGATTTTAATTCTAAAAATGAAAAAAGTGAGATTAAAAACGATATAAATACCGAACCACAGGCAATGATTGAGACGATTGATTTTGAAAGTCGTCCCATTAAAAGTCCATTTATAATGAACCCGATTAAGGGAAAGAGCGGTATGAGATATAAATATTCTGACATGTATTACAAACTTTCTACCATTTTAACAGATTATATCTATCAATATTTATCGTTTCTTTATTTCTATACAAATTTATCACCATCCCGAGTCCAACGGCAACTTCAGCGGCTGCAACGGTGAGAACCAAAAAGACAATAGCATGACCGTCCATAACATTCAGTGCTCTTGAAAATGCAATCAGGCAGAGATTTGCAGCATTCAGCATTAACTCGACAGACATGAACATAACAATCAGATTTCTGGAAATCAGAACACCAAGGGCTCCAATGATAAACAGGACAGCAGCAACGATAACATAAGCAGTTACAGTAATCATGATTCAACCACCTGTTCTTTTGAATCTGAATCTTTGACAGCAACAGCTGATTCATCTGTTTTTGTTTCAGCGGCATCCCTTTTTGACATCACGACAGCTCCAACAATCGCTGAAAGCAGAAGTACCGATGTAAGTTCAAACGGATAGAGGTAATTTGTAAAGAGTAATTCAGCAACCGATTCGACAGAACCGAAATTATCGGTTGTCTGCGACATGACCCCAAGCGGTATATCACCTTTGAAAAAGCCGACTTTGATTACGAATACGAACTCTACAAAAAGCATAAGTGAAAAGAGAATCTTTGTACTCATCTTTATCGGAGATGATTGTCTTCCCAGATCTTCGGAACCGCGTAAATTTAACAGCATAATGACAAATAGGAACAATACCATGATCGCTCCGGAGTAGACAATAATCAAAACTGCACCGACAAATAGCGCTCCAAGTTGAATATACAGGACCGCCTGTGCAACCAATGAAAGTATCATCGACATAACCGATAGCACAGGATTACGCAGAGAGATCATCATAGTAGCACCGGAGACAGCGACTAACGCAGAGACTATAAATATTATCGTATCAAGATTCATTATTTATCCAAAACTCCATACGCTTTTCTCATCCGGCGGAACATCTTTTTAAATGGATTTTCTTTTCTCGGATGAGGAACGAGCATCTTATCTTTAGTCATTATAAACGAGTCCAAATCAGAATTTGAGAACTCATATTCCTGTCCCAGGAAGATTGCTTCTTCCGGGCAGGCTTCTTCACAGAATCCGCAGTAGATACAGCGGATCTGATTAATTTCATATATTTTGGCGTACCGTTCACCTTTTTCATTTTCAGCAGGTTCCATATAGATACAATCGGATGGACAGGCAGCAGCACAAAGCCCACAACAGACACAGCGTTCGGTCCCGTCATCATATCTCTCAAGATAATGGCGACCCTTGTACCGAGGCGTCATCGGTTTTTTCTTGCGCGGATAATCGAGAGTCACCGGTTTTTTGAAGAAATGTCTCAGGGTGACAAAGAAACCTTTGGGCATCTTTAAAAATACATTACCAATCGCTCTTAAAATATCTTTCATTTCAATCCTGCTTTATAAAATCACGAAATATGCTGTCACCATTGTATTTAACAAGGCAAGCGGGAACAGCACTTTCCATCCAAAATTCATTAACTGGTCATATCTGAAACGCGGGAATGTTGCCCGGAGCCAGATATAGAAGAACATAAACATAATTACTTTTGCTACAAAGTAGAAAACTGACAGCATCGGGAATGATTCTAAAAACGGTCCGTGCCATCCGCCAAAGAACAAGGTCGCTCCAACTGACGAGACAGCAATCATATTGGCATATTCACCGATAAAAAACATAGAAAATTTCATTGAAGAATACTCGGTATGGTAACCGGCAACAAGCTCTGATTCAGCTTCTGCCATATCAAATGGTGACCGGTTTGTTTCAGCGATAGCGCAGGTCAGAAAAAGTATAAAACCGAGTGGCTGACTGAATATATACCAATTCGGAAGGAATGTAATAGTCCCCCACAGCGGTCCCATCTGGAGTTCAATAAGTTCTCTGAGCGACAATGTATTGGCTATCAATATTACTCCAATAATCGATAATCCGTAACCGACCTCATATGAAATCATCTGTGCTGATGAACGAATAGCACCCATCATAGAATATTTTGATGTAGAAGACCAGCCTGCTAATACTATCCCATAGATTCCAAGGGATGTTACCGCGAACACAAATAGGATTCCGATATTCAAATCAGAAAGTACCATCGGGATATCAAATCCGAAGAAAGAAGTATCTTTACCAAACGGTATTACAGCAAAAGTCAGAATAGCCGGTATAAATGAGATAGCCGGTGCAAGCAGATATGTAGTTTTTTCAATATTATCCGGTATAATCTCTTCTTTGAAAATCAGTTTGACGCCATCCGCAAGCGGCTGCAACAGCCCAAACGGTCCGGCATACGAAGGTCCTATACGATGCTGCATATGACCGACTACTTTCCGTTCCATATAAGTGGAGTATGCACAACCGGTCAAAACGGCGATAACAACGATGATCACTTTGATTGAAGAAATTATTATCATCTCAAGCATAGTTTATCCATCCACCTTACTAATTTTTACCCGGTCTATTCGTTTTTTCCGCATAAGAAGTGAAGTGACCGGTGATGACTGGAAGTTTCGCGGAAGCAGAATAACATCAGTATCAAGAAATTCATTTATTTTTACCGGAAGTATAATTTTTCCTACGGGACTTTCAACCCGAACAGATTCACCATCTTTGATACTATTTTTCGCTGCTAATTCTTCGGACAGTACGACATAGCCTTCAGCGGCAAAATTCACAAGTGACGGAGCTTTTTCTGTTAAGTGACCCGAATGATGGGTGTCATCTATAATGTAAGTCGCAAGGTGATATTCCCCTTCGACTTCTTCTGTTTCCGGTTTAATTTCAAAAAGTTCATTTGGTAATGGCAGCACAGAATCAAGGGCAAGACACTTAGCAATCTCGCTATTCAAATTTTCAGCGGTGTAAGAGTTGTCATCCATTTTAGCTGCGATCTGACGAATAATTTCATACGCCGGCAATGCAGTTGTTGTCGGTTTGACAGCCTGTTTAGCTGATTGATTGACACCTTCAAGATTGACATAATCACCGTCATACTCAGCCCAACCTGCAAGCGGTAAAACAACATCAGCAAGTTCGGCTGTTTCTGATTCAAAAAGATCAGAGACAACTAAGAAATCAAGTTTTTCAAAAGCTTCTTTGACAAAGTCACGGTCGGGATATAACATAACCGGATTTGCACCAAAGACAAACATTGCTTTAATTTCTTCTTTTTTAATATATGCCATCATCGAGTCGGTTGTCCGGGGAGTTGTTTCAGGATAACTTCCGAAGTTCTCTTTCAGAACAGTTTTTAATTTTTCAGTTGGTTCAGGAAGCAGTCCGAGTTTTTCAGCACCTTTGGAATTTGCATAAAAGGCTAAGATAGCAATTTGACCTTTACCGGATATATTAAAGAGTTTATTCAGATTGAGAATCGCAGATGAAATCAAATCCCGTGCCTTTGAACGGGTAATGACTTCACCAGCCAAGAATGTAATCTTCTTGCCTTCAGCAAGAGACTTTGCTACGACTCTAAAATAATCTTCTGAGACACCACAAAGTTTGGCTGCTTCGGAAAGTGAAGACGGTGTTACTTTCTGCTTATACTCATTTGCCAAGTTTGAATCGACTAAGTTCTGTTCGATTCCTGCTAAACAGATTGCATTGATCGCTGTCTCATCGGTACCCGGATTGTAGACCATTTCAAGACTTGAAATATCAGCTGCTTTAATTCCATACGGCATCATCGTATAAATTTTAGCACCATTGAAATTGTATGCTTTTCTCATACGAAGATATTCATTCGGGTGTTCATGAATGATATTTGACCCGAATGAGATAATTACATCGGAGTCATCGATATCTGCAATTTTAAACGGTTGAGAACGAAGCACTCCGAAAGATGTATCCGGTTTATCCGGAAGCATTCTGTAATCACCGCGGAAATCAATATTATTTGAATTAAAATTCTTTCGGATAAATCGGGAGAATGCGTAGAGTGATTTATTATCAAGTGTCGGTGCTATAAGTCCGCCGACACAAACACCGCCGAGCTTTTCTTTGATATCACCGCATTTCTGAACAATCAAATTTATTGCTTCTTCCCAGGTTGCTTCTACCTGTTTCCCGCCTTTTTTAATAAGCGGTTTTTGGAGACGGTCAGGTGAGCCGATAATCTGGTAGCCATAGCGGGTTACATCTGGAATCCAGCCATCATCGATAGCTGTGTTCTCCCGGGATGTTACACGGAATATTTTGTTTTGATGATCTTCTTTATAGAAATTTATATTAATCCCCGAGGAAGTAAAATTATCAATCGAAGGTGTTGTTTTTGTCAGCCAAACACGGATTTTGTAACGCCAGTCTGAGTTCGTTAAAGCACCGACCGGGCAGATTTCAACAAGGTTACCGGAATACGGATTGTTGACATCGCGACCAGGTGCTGCATTGATTTCAGTAATATTACCGCGTTCATAGGCACCTAAATCATATTCGCCAAAAGCTTCTTTATTTGAACGAACACATTTATAACAGAGGATACAGCGGTTTCTGTTGAGAACTATTTCAGGACCGATTTTTTTGTCATCGAATGTTGAAGTCATCCCCTCATCGACAAAACGATATTTCTGGAATTCGAATCTGCTGTCATCAAAACCGTGTTCAAATGTCAGATTCTGTAAGTCACATTCACCACCTTTATCACAGGTCGGACAATCAAGCGGATGATTAATCAGGATAAACTCAATAATCGCTTTTCTTCCCTGCTTGACCTGCCCAGAGTTTGAATACACAACCATGTCATTCATTGCCTCAAGCATACAGGAGACCTGAAGTTTCGGCATCTTCTCAACTTCAACATAACACATACGGCAGGCACCAACAGATTTCAGTTTCGGATGCCAACAGAAAGTCGGAATATGTATCCCTATCTGCTTGGCAGCTTCGAGTACGGTAGTTCCTTTCGGAACGGTTACTTGTTGCCCGTCTAATGTAAATGTTACCGTTGGAACGGCGACATCGGTTTCTTTTTTAACAGCTTCTGACATATTTATTTAAACTCAAAATTTGAATGTACTAAACATTTTTTATGGTCAATATGATACTGCCATTCTTCACGCCAATGTTTAATTGTCGACTGAATCGGCATAACAGCAGCATCGCCTAAAGGACAGATTGTCCGTCCTAATATATTTCCACAAACTTCTTCTATTTTTTCAATATCACCCGGTTGTCCCTGACCGGCTTCGATACGATTGATCATCTGTTCCAGCCATCCTGTACCCTCACGACAAGGGGTACATTTTCCGCATGATTCATGCCGATAAAAATGGATGAGTTTTTTTATCACCCAGACGATACAAGTATCTTCGTTAAAAACAATTATGGCACCGGAACCAAGCATTGAACCTTTTGCCTGCAAAGACTCATAATCAAGGGGAACATCAATCATATCCTCAGT
>QQUK01000173.1 GCA_008501655.1 Calditrichota bacterium | reverse complement strand
CATTTTTACTCTGTAGTAACTTACTGTCATCTTTCTTACTTCAGCATCAGACTAATCCGTTTGCCTGAAGCTCTTTGGTTAAAAATCCCCGGAGAGATTTCTCTCTCCGAGGCATATGTAAATCAGCTATACACTAAACTTACTTCAGGAGAACCATTTTCTTGGTTTCAGCAAAGTTATCAGCATTTAACTTGTAGAAGTAAATACCTGATGCTTTGTCAGAGAAGTCTAATGTAAGTGTATGGAATCCAGCTTCGTAGGAACCTGAGATTTCCTGTACCTTCTGACCTGTTACGTTGTAAACTGAAAGTACAACGTCAGATGCAGACGGAAGTGAGAAGCTAACTGCTGTGCTCGGGTTGAACGGGTTAGGATAGTTCTGAGCGAGTTCAAAGTTAGCCGGGATTTCTTTAGCAACATTCAAGACACCACCATCAGCAGTAGCGAGTTCGTATGAAACGATATTGCTGTTAGAGGAGATGACCTGACCTGAGAATGTTTCGTGGTCCATTGAATAAATGAGTACACGAGTGTTAGTACCGTCATAATTTGACAGAACTTCCATATTTTCAGGAGCTTCGAATGTAGCATTACCTTCGAGAACTACTAAGGCAGCACCCATTACTTCGTCAACTGTGATAGTACCGTTACCAATAACAGCGTTAGTGGAAACAGAAGCAACAGCTTTCGGGTAAGGGAGAGCGTCACCAACGATTACACGGATAAGATATACTAAGTCAGCAACTGACAAAGCAAGACCATCAGCGTTTACGTCGGATGCAGCAATCTGACCTTCCATGTTAATGGTGAATACACCAATACCATAGACAAAGTAGTTACTGAAGAGAACAGCGTCAGCAATTTCATTGGAGACGTAGTTCAGGTTTATATCACCACGGGCGTCAATAGCATCAGCACAAGCGATGAAGACACAACCGTTTTTGAATGATGCGTCACGAATCGGAGCCGGTTTTAGCGGATCGTCAATGATACATTCATCCGGAGTACCGGTATATGTCGGGAATACGCCTGCCGGATCAAAGATATTCAATCCATTCGGCGGGTTCAATGATGCGTCGCCATCAAAGACAGCTTCGGAAACGTGAAGTGCATTACCACCGTCAGATGACAATGTATTGTCACCACAATCCATCCAGTAGAAACGGAGAGCAATATTCTGACATTCTAATGTACGGTCGTTTGTGACCAGGAAGTCGATGATTGCGAGATCTGTAATACCATCAAGAGTCGGGTGGTTAGGACCATTGTTGGTTTCTGCGATTGCAGTCAAACGGATTAAACCGGTCGGACATGCGTTGGAGCAGTTACCATTGGCACCATAACGGTATGTGAAATATTCCCAACCATCTGCGACGAGTTCAGCACTCGGTTCAGCAAACTGGAAGCTGAGAGCTGAGTTATCGTATCCGATTAAGAGGTCGTAACCGTCAATGACGTTACCTGTTACGAGGCTGACAGGGATCTGAACATGCTGACCCTGGAATACAGGACCTTCAGGTTCACCGATACAGCCGATTTCTACCTGATAGATAGAACCAGCAACGGCAGAAACAGTGAATGTACACTGTGCTGATCCATCGCCATCAGTAACTTCAACTGTTATGTCGTAGTCACCAGCTACAGCAGCAGTAAATGTAACTTCACCAGTGTTAGCATCAATTGCAGCACCAATACCATCATCAGAAATTAATGAGAATGTGAAAGGATCACAATCGTCTGTTGCTGTTACGGTAGCTGAGTTAGCTGAACCGACAGAAACATTCTGAGTACCAGGACATGTCGGTACCGGAGCTTCGTTTGTGAATGTAAGATCTACGACTGCGTCAGTAGCACATGTTCCGTTATCTGCAGTAACAGTAACAGAAACAGAAGCGCCAACATCAGCTAATGTCGGGTTGTATGACCATGCACCTGTGTTAGGATCGATAGTACCGATACTTGCCGAGTAAACAACCGGGCCAGTTGGCGGGATGTTTGTCGGGTTATCAGTAGCGTCGAAATCAAACTGCATGACGTCACAATGTGAGCCAGCTAATGCTACAGGAGCATTGTCAAATGTCGGAGGCTGACAATCAGGCGGGAATGAGAGGAAACAATGAGGACCATCCCAAGATGGTGCTCCACCTGGAGCCCAAAGCCAAGAACCTGTCGGAGGGTAGAATGATGAATCGAGACAGAGTGTAAAACCTGAGTCAACACCGCCTGTAGCGATTTCATACATTACATCATCATATCCGACCGGGAGACCAGAACCAGTAAGTTTTGATCCACCAAAACCGATTGTGTCAGCACCAGAACCGTCAATACTGAAAGTATTGATAGCCTGTACTAAATCAAAGAATGTAGAAAAATTAGGTTCTACAATTGTACCTGTCGGAGCCGTAAAAGGACCGTCACAGGAGATTGCAAAACCATTAGTGATACCGCCAGCTGCTGCTGCGTTATCATTAGTAACACGGATTGAGAAAACAACAGCTGCGCCAGGTATAAGTCTATCTGTGCCACCATCATCCCAAGTACCGGTTACGTTGTCGAGTGACACCTGGCCTGCAGAAGCAAGACCAAATGAAGCTACGACTAAAGCGAGAGCTAAGAAAAATGAAAAACGCTTCATTTTCTTCTCCTAATTACTTCGTTTATCAATTAAGAGTGACAGACATATTAACGTATTCTCTTTCCCCCTCGGGAACCGTTGTTGCAAAATCTCCGGCGAGAGCCAACAAGCCATGAGATGATTTATAACGTGTTTAGTAGAGATAGCTAATTGTCCTTTTCGAGAAGCGTGTGCGTATAACCTCTTTTCTAAACGTCCTCCTTTCCACTTTTTTTGCGTTAACAATTGTACCAGACTACTCAGTAGTCCGGTAGTTTTCTTTTCTCTTGTAATTTGTACTGTTTGTTTATTCATATTTTATAATCGTTTTATTAAATTCCTGTTTACTTATGGACAGACCGCACATGGCGCCGGTCCCGATGGGTTCCCAAACATAAAGTCAACCATATAAACCATATCAGAGATATCAATAAAACCGGAACAGTTTACATCACCGGCAGCATACGGATCCGGTGCCGGACCGGCTGGACTTCCAAACATAAAGTTGACCAGATAAACCAAATCAGAAATATCTATAAATCCGCCTGCGGAACTATCAATGTTACCGCAAACAAATGAATAGAGAACGGTCACAGAACCGTTGTTAATAACAACATTTGCTGTATCCAAAAGACCTACAGTATCTATCTCGATTGAAGTAGAATCGCAGTCTTCAAACAGAAGTGATGATTGATAATTTGTACAGATAGTATCCGGGGGGTCGATCAGCCAGTCTGTGCAAACCCAGCAAATCGTATCTTCGACTTCGGTAGCAATCCAGGTAATCGAAGAGCCATCAGGTCGTGAGAAACTAAAATGATCTTTAAAATCTGTCTGGACAAGCATATTGACGGTACGATCTGTTAAGGTATCGTCAATATTAAAGATGTCAGCAAGAACTCTTAAGAGAACGCCGCCCTGTTGTCCCTGTGAGATTGGCGGTACATTTGAACCACCGGGGAGATCAGCAATACCGACAATATTAAGGTCAAGACCTGTTTCGGAGATTGAGCGGGTATCTAAAAATTCCCATCCAGATGTGAGACATCCGGTTGTATCAAAGTTACCGACAGTATCCACAAAAGTATCTATATAGAAAAAATGCCAGGTTGAATCAAAACCGAACACTTCAACTGAATCTGTACAGTTTGGACCTGAAAAATTAAGACACTCCCAGAATGTTGTATCAATAACTGTCAACGTATCTGTCTGGAATTCCATGATATCGGGACGATCAAGCTGAATCCATAAGTTAAAACCAGCGACATCATCCCATAAATTATCCATAAAGATAGTAATAGGCGTGTTTACAGAACCGGGGTTAGCGGTAGTATCACCAACAGTGACGGTTATACTTGGAATCTGAGCATCGACATTTTCGATCGGCATCATGCTAAAACAGAACAATGCGATGGTAACTATACCAAGCATCTTCAGGGATCTGACTGTGAAGGTCATGTAGTCCTCCGAGGGGTTAGGTTGTTTGTCTACTTAAAGTTTATCCCTTAGCAAATATACTAAAATCTAACTCCTCAATATCTGCATACAGACATTGTTTAAGTGATAGCTTTTTAAAATGTTAGTCCTTTAACAATCGACTAAAAAGTACCCTGTTAGTAAACTTTTGACCGCCCCCACGACGGCAAAAGCACGAAGTATTTAAATAAGATTGACTGATCGGAAGATCATAATTTCTGTGGTTTTTGAATATAAAGTTGCTGGTTATTTTTACCTATCATCCGAGCAGAATATAAAGCTAAAGGGTTTTTTTGTCAACAGAAAAAAAAACATCTGTTTCCAAATAATCTCTTATCGTTCAATTAATTCCTTATAAGTGTACGTTTCTGAGTTTAAGGGACCGAATTCCATTTCAATTTTCCTGCATTTAAAATTTCTTTTTTCACGTAATTAACAGACTTTGCAACTGCTATGCCGTAATCCAATGTCCAAAAAGATAGTACTTGTAAACTTTCTTATACCTAAGCCCTGTAACAAGATAGTATAAATTACCGCTAACCGGAGCCTAGCCTGTTTTATATTTTTATACTCTATGAATACTCTTGCACTCTTAATATGTGCATATTCATACACAATTTAACCGGATTCTTCTTAAATCGTTTTACTCTTTTATCTTGCTGTATCTTAGAAAAACTATATTAATAGATAATACATAAAATATTAATTATTGGAAAAAAAATAGTTAAAGTCAGTCTACATTATTAATACAGGGTATACAAATGGGAAAACTTTCAAGACAAACAAAAGAAACGATTAAAACAATAGTTGTACTATTAATAGTAGCAATTTTGATAGCAGCATATGTAATTTATCCGCTGAACAAAGCAAAAACGATGTTTGCAAGAGAAGATGTCGATACGACCTTCTCTATAGATTCCCTGCCGCCGAATGAAATCGGCGCTTATGAGGACTCTCTGCTTGTTGTTGATACATTTCGTATTGAAGCTGACGGACTTACTTCGTTAGCCTGTTTGGAGATTCATCCTCAAGCGATTGATTCGATTAAAGGGACAGTTGTGATTATCCCCGAAAAATCATACACCCGGGAAAACTATATCGATCAGGTAAAGATGATATCCTCAGAAGGTTACTCGGTCATAATATTTGACCCTCGCGCAACCGGAAGAACTTCAGGTAAATATTTCGGCTTTGGAATCTCAGAGGCTGCCGATCTGGAAGAACTTTTAAGCAGTCTGTTTATCCGGACTGAAATTGTTAAACCGCTAACGGTTATAGGTTATGGATTTGGTGCTGATGCCGCCCTGATTGCCTCATCTGAAGAAGAGCGGATTGATAAAATTGTGCTGATAAATCCATACCTGACAACAGACAGAGCTCTTGATAGACTTGCCCAGGCGTTTGATTCCTACACGTTCCCTTTTTATAAAACAATTATATTCTGGTGGTATAAAATCCGCTCAGGTTTTGCCCCTCAATATATAGAAGATGATGCGGTCACTCCCGTTTCCAAGAATACACTTTTGCTGGTTCGGGAATCGGAGCTGGATAACGAAACCGTCCAATCGTTCATAAGTAATGCTCCAAAAGAACTCCTTACCCAAATGACTGTTTCAGATGATACAGCAGATTTAAATGAAAAGGTCTTGAAATTTATACAAAAATAGGAACTCTCTACGCTTAAAACACGTTGAGATAAAAATGAGAAGACAACTGACAACATTCCTGCTTATTGCTTCACTGCTGATTTCACTTTTCGGGCTTTCAACACATGCCCATGATATTCATTTCTGCACGCATTCTCATTCTACCGATTTAGATAATCCAAAACAGTATCATAATGATAAGCACGACTGCTTGTATTGTCAGCATTCTCATAAAGTCGATCATATAATTCTGTTTCAGACCGAACCTGACTATTCTACTGCATTCGGTCTAAATAGTCTCGCCCTTTCTCATTCAAATTTACAAAACTTTCCTGATTTACATATCTCCCGCGCTCCTCCAGCCGGTTGTTTGTTCGCTTGATTTAAACTATACAAACAACTAACTCACCTCGTGGAGGTTTTACATGAGAAAAACAGCTGTACAGCTGTTGTTTCTGCTCCTGCCTGCTTTACAGGTTTGGGGATTGACACAGCCAAATATATCCGTCATTGGTGATTTTCGTTCATTTACCGGTGACTATAAAGACGATGAAGGAAATGATCTATTAAAATCGAACAATTGGAACAGTCAACTCAACTCTCTTGAACTTGCCTTTAATGGTAACCTGAACCCATACACCAGAGCTGATATATATATAGCCAATCATGGGGAAGGGTTCGAGACAGAGGAAGCGTATGTCACGTTCCTGCGCGGACTGCCATTTAAGATGCAGTTAAAAGCCGGACAATATCTCGTTGATTTCGGCAGGTTGAATACTGTACACCCGCATGCTTACTCGTTTTTAGACCGACCACTTTCACATCGGGTATTTTTCGGATACGATGGATTCAAAGATAAAGGAATCCAGGCATCGTTTCTCCTGCCGACAAGTTTTTATTCAAAACTATCACTAAATCTGTTAGCCGGTGATCTTTTCGAACCGCATTCGCATGGTCATGAAGAAGAGGAAGTCATAATTGATACGGCAATGATGGAAGAGGAACACGGTCATTCTGAACGAGGGACCAAGAATCCGATTTTCAGCTCCCGTCTGAGTTTCTTTTTCCCGATTGGAGAAAGTGGAAATGTAGACTTCGGTTTATCCGGTCTGTATGGAGTATACCAAAGACATGAAGAAGAGAACCTTGATCTCAAGGCTCAGATGGGTGCCATCGATATGAAATTTAAACACAAACCATCTGACTATTCAGCTTTGACTCTCCAATCGGAGATGATATTTGCAAAGCATGATATTGAGGATGAGGTAACAGAAGAGGTGACAGATATCTCGACAAGTGGATTCTGGGCATCAATTGATTACCAATTTCGGAAGCAATACAATATCGGTTTCAAATATGATTATGCCCCAGGGATATTCGATTACACCGAAGAAGTCGACTATGGATTTATTCCTCATGAAGAAGAAAATATGACCGGATATGCAAAATTTGATGAAAGTAACTTCACTCAATCGTTTACTTTGTTCGCAGGATATATGATTATGGAAGAGACTACATTGATTAGAGCAGCATATACAAAAACAATGTATGATATTTCAGAAAGTCTGGGGATAGACCGTTCTGACCATTATACATTTGCACTACAGGTTGTCTGGTCACTTGGTCCTCATAAACCACATGACTTTTAAAGGAATAAAATGAAAAAGTTAATCATATTATTTATCTGTCTGTCTGCTCTCAGCGTCAATGCCAAAATCTCAATTGTTTCTTCCTCAACTGATCTTGCCTCAATAGCAGAAGAGATTGGAGGAGATAAAGTTAAAGTTACATCTCTGACATCCGGCAAAAAGAATCTCCACTCGGTGGAGATTCTGCCGAGCTATATGCTCAAAGTCTCCAAAGCGGATGTCTATCTGAAAATAGGGAAAGCACTCGACTACTGGGCTGATGCAATAATCGATGGTTCGAGAAACTCAAAACTCAAAATTGTCGACTGCTCAAAAGGAGTGGAAATGCTTGAACTACCTTTCGGGAAAGTCGATGCCTCGATGGGGGATGTCCACCCGAATGGTAACCCGCACTACTGGCTCAATCCGGCAAACGGGATTATTATAGCACAGAATATCTATGAAACGTTGATATCACTTGAACCGGATAATAAAAGTTACTTCAAAACAAACTTTGACCGTTTTATATCCGAAATTACTAAGTTACAGGATGAAATAACAAATAGTTGTGAAAGTACAATTGTTATCGGCTATCACAACAGCTGGCCATATCTGGAGAAAGCTATCGGAATTGAAATCGCCGGATTTATCGAACCAAAACCGGGAATCGAACCGACCGCATCCCACACAAATGATATTATCAATCTGATGAACAGTACAAATATAAAACTTATAATTATGGAACCATACTTCTCTAAACGGACTCCGGAACGAATAGCAGAGCAAACCAATGCAAAAGTTTTGGTTCTTCCATCGATGGTTGGTGGTGACAATAAAGCGGATTCATATATCAATCTATTTAAAACAATCATCACTAAAATTAAAGAAACGGTGAATTGATGTTTGAACTCCTATCCACTCCTTTTGTGCAGATTGGAATATTAGTCTCACTGGTACTTGCCGGGATTCATGCTTACTTAGGTTTCCATGTTGTCTCCCGGGGTGTTATATTTGTCGATTTGTCGCTGGCTCAGGCAGCGGCATTTGGCTATGTTGTTGCACTACTCTTAGGATATGGTGATCATGGTGTAATATCGTATGGAATTTCACTGCTGTTTACGCTTGTTGGAGCTTTTCTGATATCGGTTGCCAAAGTCAAAGATGATGTGATTCCGCACGAGGCGTTCATCGGAATTATGTATGCCGGCTTTGCCGCATTTGCTATACTTGCCTTGATTAACCATCCCGAAGGTACCGATATTCTTAAAGAGATAACCAACGGCTCGATTTTGACCTGCTCAATGAATGAATTGATTGTAATCGCTCTTCTTTATTCAGCAGTCGGATTCTTTCATTATATGAAACGGGATATCTTTTTTCTGATTTCAGAAAACAGAGCCAAAGCAGAAGCTGACGGTATTAATGTAAAATTGTATGATTTTCTGTTTTATACTTCCTTCGGGATAGTCGTAACATCATCGGTTCATATTGCCGGTGTCCTTTTAGTCTTTTCACTTTTAGTAATCCCGCCGGTACTTGCCTTATATTTTGCAAAATCAAAAGGGAAGAGACTTTTTTACGGCTGGATGATTGCGGTCATTGGAGCTCTACTTGGTATTCATTTTTCATTGATTGCAGATTTACCAGCGGGTCCATCTATTATAACAGCATTAATAGCAATTTTGATTTTTGGAATTTTAATAAAAAGAGGAAAACTTGCAACTAATGCCTGATATAAGCGTTGCTATATTTGTACATTATTATATATTTTTGACCAAATAATTATAAATGGAGTGATAAAATGTCAGCTATAAAAATTGTAGATAATGTCTGGGAAGTCGGTGTCAAAGATGCCGATCTCAAAGTATTTGATATCACTATGGAGACAGACGGTACTACATACAACTCATATCTTATCAAAGGTTCTGAAAAAACCGCTTTAATTGATTGTGTAAA
>QQUK01000300.1 GCA_008501655.1 Calditrichota bacterium | reverse complement strand
ACGGGGAAACATCAACGCTGACGAATTTGATCATACCGACATTTCCGATCTTATCTTTTTAGCTCAGATATTATATAACGATAATGTTGATATGGTCTGTTATGAAGAAACTGATCTAGACAGAAACAGTTTTGTCGATATAGCCGATTTAATTTATCTGTCCAATTACATGTTCAAAGGCGGACCTCCCCCGCTTCCCTGCCATACTTCCGGTTCAGACTAATAAAAATTATACCGCAGAATAATCCCGACTCCATTTTTTGGCTGACAAGCCGACAATTTAAGTATATCATATGTTAATTACATAGACCAAATGAGGATATAATTCAATTATGTGCGGTATAGCAGGCTATTTTCAGCTTTCGGAACAATCAAAACCGGATATAGACCTGATCGGGAAAATGACCCATCAGCTCAATCATCGGGGACCGGATGAGTACGGTCTTTATTTTGACAACCGTGCTGTGCTTGGTCATGCCCGTTTATCCATCATCGATTTAACCACCGGCCAGCAGCCGCTTACCAACGAAGACAGTTCAATTTGGATTTCATTTAACGGAGAAATATATAATTATATCGAACTCCGTGCTGATTTAGAAAAAGCCGGTCATAAATTCAGAACTACTTCAGATACTGAAGTAATCGTCCATGCCTATGAAGAATTCGGCTATGACTGCGTTAAAAAGTTCAATGGCCAGTTTTCCTTTTGTATCTATGATAAAAACAAATCATCCCTGTTTATAAGCCGTGACCGTTTAGGCATCCGACCCCTTTTTTATACCGTCCACAACGGACGATTCTACTTTGCCTCCGAAATAAAAGCAATGTTTGCCGACAACCGCATCCCCAGGGAAATCGACCTTGAAGCGCTCGACCAGATTTTTACCTGGTGGACATCAGCACCTCCTAAAACAATCTTTAAAGGTATCAATGAACTCCCGGCCGGATCTTCGCTCATCGTCAAAGATGGCCAGCTCCGCACAGAAAAATACTGGGAACTCTCTTACCCGGAAACATTTGATTACAGTCGTTCAATCGACTCCTGGGCTGAGGAAATGCGTGCACGATTGATTGAATCGGTAAGGTTTCGGTTGCGGGCCGATGTTCCCGTTGGTGCATATCTCTCCGGAGGTTTGGATTCTTCGGTAACAACAGCTCTGATTAAAAACTTTACCAACACAAAAGTTGAAACATTCTCGGTTGCTTTTGAAGACAAAGCATTTGATGAATCTATCTACCAGACACAGATGTCCGAATATCTTGGTACAAATCATCATGTTGTCAAATGCGACTACCATGATATCGCAGAAAACTTCCCCAAAGTAATCTGGCATACGGAAAAACCGATTGTACGTACAGCCCCGACACCATTGATGCTTCTCTCCGGTCTGGTTCGTCAAAATAATTTCAAAGTTGTTTTAACCGGTGAAGGTTCCGATGAGATAATCGGCGGTTATGATATTTTCAAAGAGACCCTTATTCGCAAATTCTGGGCAAAACATCCTGATTCAAAATTCAGACCGATCGCCCTCCGCAAACTTTATCCGACCCTACCTGTCTCTCAGGCTGAAACCGGTGCATATCTCGGTGAGTTTTATAAATCAGGTTTTTCAGAGATTGATAAATATTATTTCTCTCACATACCCCGGATGAACACAACGACAAAGATAAAAATGTTCTTTACACCGGAAATCAAAGAGGAGATGAAAAAATATTCACCGATATCTGCGTTTGAATCCGATATTCCAAAACTTTTTGCCAACTGGCACCATCTTTCAAAAGCACAGTATGTTGAAGCACGCTCCCTCCTTGCCGGATATATACTCTCATCACAGGGTGACCGGATGGGTTGTGCCAACTCAGTCGAAGGTCGTTTTCCCTTTTTGGATCATACCTTTGTAGAGTTTTGTTCAAACATCCCACCTGGGCATAAGATTTTCGGGTTGAACGAAAAATATGTTTTAAAAAAGGCGATGGAAAAGGAACTCCCAAAAGAGATTACTAACCGGGTTAAACAACCGTACATGGCACCGGATTCAAACTCTTTTGTCCAGCCCGATTCACCCGATTATGTTCAAGAGTTATTATCAGAAAGTAGCTTAGAAAAAGCCGGACTGTTTAACCCACAGGCTGTCAAACGACTGGTTACTAAATGCACAAAGTCAGTCGACAAACATCTTTCGTTTAAAGATAATATGTCGTTTGTATCTATTCTCTCGACTCAAATTCTTTCTGACAGGTTCTTGAATAATTTTAAGCAAGCAAAACCACTCAAAAGATCAGACTATAAAACCTATATAGACCAAAGCTCATAAGAAATATTATCTGATAAACAGGTATACCAGCAGTATGAGATGTATATACTTTTTTTTATGAGATACTTATTTCAATAGTATCATTTTCTTTGATGTACTATAGGAATCTGTTGTTAATCTATAAAAATACATACCCGTTGCAACAGTACGACCTTGTCTGTTGGTACCATCCCATTCAGAAATATATGAACCAGCAGATAAATTCTCATTTACCATTTGCTTTATCAGTTGTCCATTGATATTGTAGACTTCTAATAGAACATTCGATTTGACCGGTATTTGAAACTCGATGCTTGTTGTAGGGTTAAATGGATTAGGATAATTTTGTGAAAGGTTAAAATCATCAGGTAAATTATCTTGAGTCGTCTCACGAACATTCGTAGGTATTTTTACAAATTCACCTGCAGCAGTACAGTAATATTCTGGCGGATTACCAGAGACAAATGCTTTTTGTACTACAGCAAGGTAATTAAAATCAGCAGCTATATAAATTGCACCGATAAGTGAATCTACAGTGATTGTAGTTGGAAATCCAGTTATTTGGATCTCAGTTGTAAGTCTTTGGACAAAATTAATTCTCAAACAAGGAAATGAATTACCGTTATACAAAGCGTTCCCATATGCAGCAACTGTATTAAAAGTAGTATCATAAGTATTAGATGAAAATCCAAAAGAAGCTTGTGAGTAATGTTTTATGGTTTGCCATGAGTCATTATAACTGAGCGGAAAAGTTGCATCAGGCGTACTCAGATCAAGAGTATTAAAGATATCTCCGAAGTTTGCTATCCTAAGAAAAGAACCAAGATTTTCATAAACATCAGATTCTGATCGAGTAAAAGTCCACATTGTATCGGTGTCATTACTTCCTTGCGTTGTATACTGTACCACATTTGCTCCTGGAAAACTATCAATATAAGGGGCAGATGATGATTCAATTACAGTAGCAATTGTTGAGCTGCTAAAAGAAAATGATGAAAAATCAAAATCCATATTTCCCGAACCACCGGTCAACATATCAAAAATTGTTTCGTTTAAAGGTGAACTGGAAAATGTTTCAAATTGACTCCCGGCAACCGGTTGATTGTTATTCGTTGGTATTGATATTTGAGATTTTGTTGAAACTGTAAACAGAAACAGTATTGTAATACAAGATATTATACTATTTTTCATTGGTCTTCCTTCTTATTAAATTGGAATGTTTAAAAGTAATAGTTAGTTTAATGAATTTGGAAACAAATATAAATGATAGACCAATATTGTCAAGAATTTCTATTGAAATTAAGCAGAATTTAATTTTTCTGTTATGTATCCAACTTAAAAAAATGCTTTGAATATTCTTTCATTCTATCCGGAATTGCAAGCTGATTCCGTTCTTCTTCAGATGTAATAGCAAGCCGAATTTTATCTGTATCTCCGGACTTTACTTTTTTCACCCAGTCTTTTTCAAGCATCAGAACTTTTCCCATTGCCACAAACTCGACCTGTTTGCGAACAGAAAGGGCATCATCCGGTGTCATAACTCCTCCGACACCAATAACCGGCATATACGGAAATGCATTTTTAATCATCATCGTTGGATTTGTACCTGAGGGAACATCACTTCTCAACCCTTTATGATAATCCCAGCTTGATACATGAATAAAATCTATCCCGTAGGGTACGATAATTTTTAACAATGCAATCGTATCTTTTGTCGAATATCCAAGAGGATCAGATTCTTCAGGTGAAATTCGATAAGAAATCGGATAATCATCGCCGACCTCAGCACGGATAGCTTTGATGATTTCCCGGGCAAAACGGGAACGGTTCTCAAAAAGATTCCGACCCGGCTGGTCAACATCACCACCCCACTGGTCTCTCCGCCTGTTTGTAAAAGGAGAGAAAAACTGCTGCAGGAGATAGGTATTGGCACCATGTATTTCTATTCCGGTAAAACCGGCTTTTTTAGCGCGACCTGCTGCTTTTCCAAACGAATCTATAATCATCTTAATTTCATCTTCAGTCATTGCTTTCGGCAAATCTGAAGTACCTCTCCGGTTTTTAACCGCTGATGGTGCCAGTACTTCGCTGTTTGTATACTCAGATTTAGCTGCATTCCCCCCATGATGAATCTGCAGAATTGAAGCAGCCCCATGTTTATTTATCGCCTCAGCGCATCGGGTAAGTCCATTAAGCATTGCATCGCTGTGACACCCGACCTGCCGTTGAAAAGCATGTCCTGATTTGTGACTGTAGCAAGCTGGGGTCATTATCATACCAATGCCGTCCTCAGCCCGCTGTCCCAGATATTGAATCTCCTGTTCTGAGAAAGAACCGTCTTCTTCACCTGATATAGTCGTCATAGGCGCCATAACCAAACGATTTTTGAGTTGAATCTTTTTTAAGTCTGCTGGTTCAAAAAGTAGTGAATAATCCATGACAGATTATGTGGGAAATAATGAATAATGTCAACTCTCCACCCTGATTTCTCTTGAAAAATTTAATTTGTACCGTATTATATATTAGAGCGTATAAAGAAAAGAAATTATGATGCACAGTACAGAACATATAGGCGAAGAGATAGAGATAAAACTCGCATTGGAATCATTTCCCGACTATCTCAAATTAATCGGATTTATGGGGCAGTTAGACAACGAGGTGAGACAGCACAATTGTTTCTTTGATACCAAGGACCGCAAGCTCTCAACAAACGACTGGGCTTTGCGTATCCGAACTGTTTCTAACGGCGGAAAACTCACTTTGAAATCGAAAACATCCTCCGAAGGTATCGCTGCAACCCGCAAAGAGATTGAAACCGACATACCAAAATCAACAGCTGAGAATATCATTCTTTCACCGGATTCTATCTTTGAAATTGAAAACAATATCGTTACCTACCTCAAAGAGTCTTTAAAACTCACTTCCGGCCTGAGTTTACTTTTGAAATTTGAAAATTTTCGTCAAAGAAAAAACATCAAGCTCGGTGATTATTTTTATACTTTTGAACTCGATACAACTAAATTCTCAGACGGGTCAACAGAGTATGAACTCGAGATTGAATTGGAAGATACCTCAAAACTCGAAATTGTCACCGATCACCTCCACAAAATTTTCGCATCGCTTCAGATTGAGTTTAAGATTCAGACTGAGAGTAAATTTGCCCGGGCACTGAAACATGCTGGCTTAAACTGATTATTATTGAGCCGCTTCCGATAATATCTGACCAAATTCCTCAGCTGGATAATAACCAGCCTGAATGCGACGATAGTATCTGTTCTCAGAATCGAGTATCAAAAAAGAGGGTACGCCGACTAAGTTATACAGTTGAAATAGCTCATTTCCGGTCATAGTGGAATCATAAAATGCTATCAGGGAATCGTCTGAGGTCGAAATTCGGGCAGGATTATAATTTTGATTTATAATTCCAATAACAGTTTCATCAGTAAACGTATAAAAATCCATCAATAACCCGTCAGCACAGGAATCATCGGTAAAATAAAGCAATGTAAAAGGCTTATCTTCAGATCCAGGATTGTTTGTATATATTTCGGAAACAGACACCCAATAAATATCAGTTTCACTATTTACTGTATTTGGGTTTGAATTATCCGAAACCGGAGATTCAGAATCTAAACATCCGACCATAAAAACAGTTAAAGTCGCAAATAATAGCGTAAATAAAGGCTTTTTCTTCATTTTCATATCCCTATAATACTTATTAATCTATCGGTAGTACAAGTTTTAAAACTTAATTACGGGAAATATTTTCCTGATATTTCTTAAAAGAATCTGCTTGAATTTTACAGCTTTTTCCTATATTTAAGATTAACAGAGGAGATGTAAAATGAAATCAGATGGACTTTTATGCTGGAGCTGCGGGAAACCGACCGGAATTGTCGGCAGGGTCATGCGTTCCGATCAATGCCCTTCCTGTGATGCTGATCTCAGGTGCTGCCGGGGTTGCCGTCATTTCGACCCATCTAAAAACCGGCAATGCAAAGAAAATATCGAATCGTATGTAGCCGATAAAGAGAAGAATAATCTTTGCGATTATTTCCAGATGCGCGATGCGACCAAAATCGGCGGCGGCGTTTCCCATCAGGTCAACGCCAAAGATGCCAAAAAGAAAAACTTTGACGACCTATTTAAGGACTGATTTAGTCTAATTATTTTGTCAAATGAAATTATTCTCTTGATTTGAGGGGTTGGAGAGACCCTTTTTTTTAAAAAAAAGTAGAATAATTCGTAAATCTTTACAAAAAAGTGGAACTTTTCTCTTGCATTCCCCGTTAAAGAATATATATTAAATGGAGCAACGAAGTACACGATTAAAGATTATTAAAGATACCTTACATATTACCTCCCCCATTAAAAAGGCTGTTCTTTTAGGACAGTCTTTTTTTATTGCACCCATATTATATTTTCGGACCTGGTTTACTGACGGATTCCCCGGAGCCAATCAAACAGGAGTTTATCGGATGATTCAGGAGCATAGCCGACTATTCCAACAAATTTATTCAGTTTGAGTCCCCCGATTATCACACCTTTGCCCGGATGATTAAAGGCAAGCGACTTTTCGCCATCATAAGGAAATTTTTTAACCGGCTGGGTAACCTTACCGGTTGTCTCAGCATACTGCTTCAGATAAGCGAATTTTTCACCGGTTGAGTCCATGGTAAAAAAGAGGGTTACGGTATCTTTCTCTATAATATATGACGAAGTATATACATCACGCATTCCGGGTATATCCAGATATGCATAGGGAAAATACTGCTGGGAAGGGACAATTTTATTTTTATAGGGGAATAATAAAAATGTCGCTGGAATCGATTTCTGACCGGCAATATCTTCAGAGATTGTTATCGCCAGGTTTTCCAGAATATTTTCATTCCCTTCATTTTCAGCTGATAAAATAACCACACAATCAGATTTTGTCATATACCGGCTGTTTCCGGATTGATATGATTCACCCCCTATTCTCTTAACCATCTGACCGGGAGACCGGGTCAGAGCGTAAAACCCGTAAGCATGAGTCTCATCGGCAAACTGAAGAATTTCAGCAAAAAGTTTACCATTGTTTGTTTTATAAGTCCGTTTTGCTTTACCGACAAACAGATATTTCAGATAGGTTTCAGCTGTCTCTCCCATCTGAGACTGAAATGCAGCCGGTCTTACCAATACAACCGAATCCAGAGCATTCAGCTTTAACTCAGGGTAACTTTCTTTAAGAAAATCAGCAGCATTGCATGGATAGGATTCAAGATTGGCCAGAATATATGGAGCTGGAAGTTCTTTAAGTGATTCCTGTTTTTCAGAACAGCCAAACAGCACCGGTATACCTATACCGATTACCGCTAATAATTTGATTACATATATAAAACGTAACATACGGTTATTATCCATAAAATCACAGTTGCTAAAATCGGTTTGTCAGTCAGAAGAACCGATGTCGGCGAACCACCTTTCTCTTCTTTATGAATTAAATATAGATATCTGAATATACCGTAGACAACAAACGGTATCGTTATAAACAGGTTTTCCGTTCCAAGTTTTGTTGAGACCTCACTGGAAAAAGTATAAAGCATATACATAACAACAACCGACGCGGTTACCACCCCGATTAACTGGTCCAACA
The DNA here is from genome assembly GCA_008501655.1 of Calditrichota bacterium. GTDB lineage: Bacteria > Zixibacteria > MSB-5A5 > GN15 > FEB-12 > QQUK01. Next base: position 1,433 of record QQUK01000300.1, on the reverse strand, counting down.
GATACGGTGAATATTTATCAAGTATCTTCCGATGGTCGGATGCATTTCCCTCTAAAAGCAGAATCTCATGGCGTCTTTTACCAAAACCTAAAAAGAGAGCCAGAAGCAGTGTATTTATAATCAGCCATTTTGAAGCCGGGACATCGATTGCCAAAGCTCCTGCATAAGCCCGTATGACAAAACTGATAGCAATCGACATAACATCGACGATGACAATTTTCTTCAGAAACAGGGAGTATATTATATTAAAACTGACAAACCCTACAGCGATATAGAAAAACATCAAGTTAATCGTATATGCTAAACCAAGTCCCGCAGCCAGAAGAACCACAATAACACTATAAGCCAGCTCTATTGACAATTCCCCCTTGGCAATCGGTCTTTCTTTTTTAACCGGGTGATTTCTGTCTTTCTCCCGGTCAATAATGTCATTAAACGTATAAATCGCCGAAGAAATCAGGCAAAATGAAGCAAACGCCCATACCGCTAAAAGAGCATGTTCCTGAATCATCAATTCCCCGGCAAACAAAAGACCGGCAAATAGAATCAGATTCTTCAGCCATTGAGGCGGACGGATAGTTTTAATGATTGCGGTAAACATGATTTAGAATACGAAAACTCAAATAAGCATTCAAGTATAAATATTTCACTAAAATAGAAACGAATTCCCTTTGCCTCCGCCTATAAATTTGCTATTTTCAAAAGGATGCGAAAAAGAAAACAAAAACAGAAATCAAATCACTATTGCCTGCTGGTAAATAAAAAAGCCTCGAAGTATGCCGGGGATCCAATTAAAAAGCTGACATCGGCAATCCGTAAAAAAGGTGACTATTATACCGTTTTTGAACCGGACTCACCGGTAAAACTACTTCATACAGCTCAAAAGATCGCCGGACTCCGCAGGTGGCACCACCAAATCCCCCCAGCTATTCAAAAACGAGGACCTGTTACGGCTCTGATAGCCTGTGGCGGAGACGGAACAGTTAATCTCGTCGGCAAAGTCGGTATTAGAGCTAATCTACCGACCGGAATCCTTCCAATGGGAAAACTTAATAATATTGCTCAATCCTTGCTGGGAGATATCTCTGTAGCTAACGCAATTAAAATCATACTTTCGGGACGATATCAGAAAATCGACTATGGACAGATAGGCAAACTCATCTTTTTCGGTTCTGTCGGATTCAATTTCTCCATTAGTATGCAGCAGGTTCTAAACGAAAGTTCTCTCTCCCGTTTTGCATTCCGATGGGGACAATTTGCTCAAAAAGCTGAAAGTTCTGTTAAACCATCTCCCTTGATTGTCAAAATTGATTCGTTTCGATTTGAGGTAGCTCCCTCCATTCTGAATATAAATCTGCTTCCTTACTCATTAGGACTGCCCTTTTCAAAAATATCTATCCCTGATGACGGGATTGCTGAATTGATTTTCAATT
>QQUK01000162.1 GCA_008501655.1 Calditrichota bacterium | reverse complement strand
GATTACCGCCTCTTCGACCTTGCATCCAGCGTTCACGACCCTGTTCTCTTAAGTCCTCGAGCTTGTCAAGCTGTGCTTCGGTCAACAAACCGCGTACGGCATTTCGATGATCAAACATCATCTTCTGTGACTGAGCTTTTAAGTCGGCAACTTTGTCAATCTGGCGATAGACATCGGAATCGGATGCATCATCATCTTTCATCATTGATTTTAAAACAACCGATGCTTTTTTAACTTCAGCATCGATGTCGATTCGTTCGACTTTAAAATCAACAGCCATCTGTTCCAGTTTTGCTTCCTGCTGGTCAGTCAGTTCAAGTTTTTCATCCATCTGCAGAATCATTCTGATCTGCATCCCGTCATGTTTCTGTCTTTTACCTCTGGGCTGTGCCGAGATTGAACCTACGGTAAACAGTGCCAGCACTATCAACAATCCTACTATTCTTTTCATTTTATGACTCCTTTGGTTTTCTGTTGTATTCACAATGATCCCATTATGGATGATCCGGCGGCGGTTCCATGCCCTGCTGCTGGTTACGGAAGTCACGCATCTTTTCAATCACTTCGGCGCCAAACCGTGCCTGAAATACATACATCTTTCCGAGTTGTTCCATAGTCAGAATCGCTTTTGACTTTATCAAGAAATCGACCATCTGCTGGTTTCGTTCTTTTTCCAGATTATTAATTTCACGAATCATTTCTTCAATTTCATTGTCCGAAAGTTTGTTCTCTTTGAGACCTTCGCCAAGTTTGTTAATCAGATGTTCATGTTTTTTCATCAGTTTGAACGTTTCCCGCTGATGTTCCCGCATATGGGGAATGAACTTATCTTCGGTCTTTCTGTCGAGGTCGAGGAGATCCAGAAGTTTCATCATGCGGAGACGTTCGAACCGTTTGAGGTCCTGCATCGCCTGACGACGGAACGGTCCGGCTCCATCACCCCGTTTACCAAAATCACTCCGGTCATTCGGGTCCATCTGCTGTCCCCGTCTGTCCTGCTGACCCTGGCCGTCACGCTTGCCATCTCTGTTTTGTGCATAACTGTTTATGACCGGAATCATCAATAGCATTACTATAATTGCTGTAACTTTTCTCATAATATCTCTCCAATATCCAAATTCTCATTGAGATATTGATATTCTTCTTCTGATAAATCATCAAGCATATTTATCTCATCATCTATATCATACTGCGATGAATATTGGTCTACAAATTCATCCAGTTCTATTGATTTAATCTCAGTGATATCTTCATCAGTCAAACCAACGTAGGCAACTCTGTCATTCTGATTTGTTGCCGTATCGGTTCCGCTGCCGAATTTAAAAATAAGCTGGGAGATAAACCCGACACCCAAAACCAGCAATATAGCCGCTGCCATCGGGACATATGATTTCCACGCCGGAGTGATGTTGACAGCTTTATCAATCTCCTGACGGTCGATATCGGCATTTATTTTCTCAAGCAGATTTGCCTGTTCCGACTGATTCAACTCAAAATTCTTATCAGTTCCGAAATCCTGAGCCTGTGCGGCTAAAGCTTCGTATAGCTTTCTGCAATCTTCGCATGAACTCAGGTGTTTTTGGAGGGTTTCATTATTCTCCTGCACACCAAAAGATTCAAAAATCAGATCTTTTACTTCGTTGCAATTCATGTGCGCCACCTTTGTTTCTCTGCGGTATCGTATAGTTTTTTAACCGCTTCACGATACAATGTTTTCACCGTTCCTAAAGCTTTGCCGGTAGTATCGGCAATCTCGGCAAACGAATATTCTTTATAAAAGCGTAACTCAAAAACTCCCCGCTGTTCAGTCGGAAGTCCCTGCATAAAAGAGAGTACTTTAGTTTTCAGTTCTTTTTGATATAAATCGGTCTCCGGATTAGATGTTGAGATATGCTGATCAAAATCATAATCAGAAACCATATTTTTCTCTCTTTTTAGAGAGTTTAACGTCTTATTGTATGCAATTCGGTACAGCCAGCTTTCAAACTTTGCTTCAAATTTAAATGTCTTCAGATTAGTCCAGGCTGCGACAAACGTCTCCTGAGTCAAATCTGTTGCGGTGTCTGAGTCACCGGTCATCTTATATGTCAAAGCTTGTATTTTATTCATATGTATCTTTACCAATTCCGAATACGCACGCCGGTCACCGGCCTGAGCTTCTTTGATTAAGTCGTCAATTCTATTTTGGCTGTCTGTTCTCATTCTTATCAATTTACTTCTAAGACATTGGTAAGCTATAAAAAGATTAATCTCTCTTTAGTATAATTGCACAAAAAAAGCCGGAAATCACTCCGGCTTAACGACTTAATACTATTTTTAATCTCTTTTGCTTTTTTCCAGTACTTTTGCATATCCGGCAAAATCGGATAACACTTTTCCAGCCCCGCGGGCGACACAGGTAAGAGGGTCTTCGGCAATATTTACCGGCAGATTTGTCTCCTGTCGGAGCCGTTTATCAAGTCCCCGTAAAAGCGCTCCACCACCCGTTAAAATGATACCTCTTTCGAGAATATCCGAAGCAAGTTCCGGCGGAGTCTGTTCCAGTGCCTGACGGACTGCCTCGACAATAATATCAATAGTTTCTGAGAGAGCTTCCCGAACCTGCACCGATGAAAGGTTCAGATTTTTCGGTACACCGGCAACAAGGTCACGCCCTTTGATTTCCATAGAAAGTTCTTTATCTAAAGGAAATGCAGAACCGATTTTAATCTTAATCTCTTCAGCGGTCAGTTCACCGATTAAGAGGTTGTAATTTTTCTTCAGATAGAGAATAATCGCTTCGTTGAATTCATCACCACCGACACGGATTGATGTATCATTGATAATACCGTTGAGCGCAATAACTGCAATTTCCGATGTTCCCCCCCCTATATCGATGACCATCGAACCGGATGGCTGATCGACCGGAAGACCGACACCGATTGCAGCTGCCATCGGTTCCTGAAGGAGATATACTTCGCGGGCACCAGCGTTTTCAGCTGAATCACGAACCGCACGTTTTTCCACTTCGGTGATACCTGATGGAACCGAAATAACTACTCTCGGCTTCATCAAAAACTTATGTTTCACGACACGGCGTATAAAATCAGCGATCATCCGTTCAGATATTTCAAAATCAGCGATCACTCCGTCTTTGAGGGGACGAATTGCAGCGATACCACCTGGAGTACGCCCCATCATCTCTTTTGCTGCGGAGCCGATTGCTAACACTTTTCCTGATGATTTTTCTATTGCGACGACAGAAGGTTCATTAAGTACAATTCCCTGCCCTTTGACATAGACCAGCGTATTTGCTGTCCCTAAATCTATTCCGATATCGTTTGAAAGTGAGTCAAAAATTCCCAAGTCAAATCCTTTTCACTACCTGCTAAAACTAATCCGTTTAGTTCCTGTTGTAATAAACAAGTTTACATATTTCTCAGGCAAAGAGCAAATAAAATTATCTCTCATAACTAAAAAATACTCTTATGTTTACTTCGTATCTATTTAGATTATTCGGTATTCCCGCTTCATTTCGTAACATTCTGAATCAAAATATTTCTTATTGTCCTCTCTTACGAATACCTTTAAATTGTAATATGCGGAAAAAAAGATTTTTCAAAGACGGGAAAACCGTTCATCCCCAGTCAAACTATATCCCGAAAAAAATGCGTAATAAACCTGATGTGGAAACTGATTCCGGTATATTTGTTCGCTCCCAATATGAAAAGATCACAGTAAAATTCTTCTTAGAAAAAAAGCTTCAATTTGTGTATGAGCCGCTGATTATACTCGATGGAAAACAGTACCGGCCGGATTTTTTCCTTTCCAAGCATAACCTCTTTATTGAAATTTGCGGATTTATCCATATGCCGAATTATCGGGATAGAGTTAAATTCAAAAAAGAGCTGTATGAAAAAAATAACTTAAAAGCTCTTTTTATAGAATTTGACGGGAAAGGATCACTTGAAAACCTTCTTGAAACGGAACTTGAGAAACTAAATATTCTCTGAAAATAAAAATATGGTACAAAAAAACCCGCTGTTTTAGCGGGTTTTTTTTAAACTTTATTCTACAGCAATTATGCGCTGAATTTTTTTCTCAAGATACCGCCGCCGACTAAGCCCATAGCAAAAAGAAGCATTGTGGTCGGTTCCGGTGCGTCGGTAACAACTGTCAGAGAGAATTTATCGTTGAAGAAATGACAATCCGGGTCAACGCCAAAACCGAAGTTTCCATCGGCTGCATAGGAAATAAATTCATCTAAAATACCGAGTGAAGCAAAATCATAGGAAATCGTAACAAAGTCACCGCGTGGTCCGCCATCGTAGTCAGTCCAGGCATCAATGAGAACACCCTGACCATCATAAGCGTCAGAGATATCAGGATTATTATCTTCATATACAGTTAAACCGGCAGACATGTCATCTACAAGGTGCATGAACAGAACGTTTGGTTCCGGCCACCAGTTATTGATGTCAGTAATAGTTAAACGGACACCGGAGATTGTTTCTCCAGAGAAATCGTGGTCAATCCCCCAGCCATAATAATATCCATGGTCCAAATCATACATGTCAGCTGGGCTTGGGTTAAATGTATACACTCCGGAGTTTGAAACCCCGAAGGCAAGTAGCATGATTGCGAGAGTCAAAATAACTTTTTTCACGAGAATATTTCCTAACCTTAAATAGTTTACCAATTTTATCTTATATATACTATAATTATACAATCAAAAAAGATAATGCAATTATCGAGCCAAAAAATATAATTTCAATATAAAACATGTTCATAAAATGAAAACGACTGCTAGTCATTAAGTTACATATGTTTAAATTGTGTAAATGAGTCAATTTTTACCGGTAAGTTAATGACGATTCACTTCCTATATGCAAATATATGTAATTTTACCCATTTTCAGGTGCAAATGCGTGCGCAATTTATGAACAATTTTAGCAGGAAAAGTTAGGAGAATCGGCTTTTTCTTCGGTTCCACAGCTGTTACAACCACCGCAGGCTTTGATTTCATCAGTCATACCCTCGACTGCGATCTCGGCATAAATCAGTGTCCCCTCTTCAGAAAAATCGACCGAATCGAGCTTACAATAGTCATTGACTGAACCGGCTGTTTGACCGACCATAACGGAAAGCCCTGATTTGACCGCCAGAAAATGTTTTACATAGAGATATTCCCAGGTTTTACTCTTGGTCGGGAATTTCTCAAAGAGTTCAGTCGGTTGAAGGAGTAAAATATCATCAACTTTCATCCCTTTGAGCCATTTGAGCAAAAGTGAACGTCTCCCGACATCTGACCCGCAGGTCTTTTTACGGAGGGCATACCGGGTTAAGCGGTCATCAGCATCAAGCTGTATTTTCAAAGCATCTGTAATATCTGAACAAGGCATATGCTAATATACGGTATTTTTTGTAAGAGTGATAAGTTTTTTATAAGTCAAAAACGGGTCGTTTTGATTTATCCGATGATTGTTTGAAATCCCATTTATTCTCAAGTTTCAGGACACCCCTCGGACAGACATGAGCACACATCCCGCAACCGACGCAGGATGCCCGCTTAAACGATTCATTATTTTGTGCATAGGAGCGGACATCAATGCCCATTTCACAATAGGTCGAACAATTCCCGCAGGAGATACACATATCATCTTTGACTGTAATCCGGAAACGTCCGAATTTCTGCACCAACCCCATAATTGCCGCCAATGGGCAGAAAAAGCGGCACCAGACCCTTGACCCCATCAAAGGATAGAGACCGACACCAAGCACCCCGGAAAGCATGGCGACAACAATGAATTGATAAGTCCCCTGAATCTTAGAAGCAATTAAATCAAAAGTCGTAAATTCTGTCACCCATTGACCGGCTTCATTTTCAAAATGCAATCCCCAGTTGATTATCACAAGTGCTGTTGTCAGCAGAGCAAGAAACAGGACGGTATATATTGACCACTGCTCAAACTTCCATGCTTTGACCTTTTTGTCTGATAGATGCCGGAATGAATCACCGGCTGTTTCTGCAAGCCCTCCGCATCCGCACATCCAGGAACAATACCATCGTTTTCCATAAAGTAAAGTCAGAATCGGCACAGCTATGAGGGAAGCAACAAAGGCATAAACGATAATCAATAACGGATATTCAAAAATATATTGAGGATAAAGATATTCAATCCCAAGCGGCCAGAACTTAGCAAAATTGAAACCTTTGGAATCAAATAATCCCATAATCTCAGGTATCGAAAATGCAAAAACGATCTGGAAGAATATAACTGACCAGGTGCGCACTTTATGATACTTGCTGTTTCCATGCTTCCTTAAGAAGAAATAACCGCCAATTATCATTGCCAGCGTATACAGGACACCGTACATCTGCCATTTACCGTTTAAACCTACAGCATTTGCCCAGCTATCAGGGATTGGTGTAAAATAGACAAGGATATAAAACACAAAGAGTATTACCGAAAGAATCCATGCTGTATATCCCCTCGATTTTGCAGGAGATTTAAAAGTTGTAAGAAGTCCTGCCTGCATTAAGAGATTCCTCCGGAAACTTGGAAGGGTGACATTAATTCTTCATCATAGTTTGCTTCATTCAGATGTTTTAAAACCCAGTCGAGTTTTCGTTTTTCTGCAATCCATTGGACTAAAATTGTATGATTCCATCTCCGCCCGAGCATATTAAATCCGATAACAGTTTTATCCGGCAGATAGGTAACCCTGACAGTGTATGGTTTTCCCTCTTCTTTCTGATACCAGTTCTGTTCATCTTCAAAATTAAAATTTACATATCCTGCTGTTGTATATTCGATATCAAAAAACTTGGCTGAGTTATAAAAGATTCCGCGTTTATAATTTTTTTCGAGTCCAAAGAGATTCTCACCGGCAACTAATCCCTGATCTCTTGAGGTATACCAGAGTTGTTCCGGTCGACGGACGTCATTGAACCAGACAACCGACGTACAATCACCGGCAGCATAGACATTTTCGAGATTAGTTTGTAATTGTTCGTCTACGATTATCCCGCCTCTATCATCAAAGTTTAATCCTGAATCTGCAAGCCAGTCGGTTTGTGGTCGGACACCAATTGCAATAAGAACTAAATCAGCATCAATTGTTTCACCATTGCTTGTTTTCACTCCGGTAACTTTACCATTATCGCCAAGAATCTCCTGCATCTCGGTTTTCAAACGGACATCAATGCCATGTTCTTTCATATGGTCACAGACAATTGTTCCTTCATTTTCATCAAGCGCGACCGGCCAGTAGTGTGATTCGCGGATCAAAAAAGTCGTCTGAATACCGGCAAGCTGTAAAATTTCAGCTGTCTCAATACCAATAAGTCCACCACCGACGACAACCGCTTTTTTAGCTGTTTTAGCTTTTTCCAGCAGCCATTCCAGATCCGACCATAAAACAAAATTTCCAACCCCCTCTAAATCAGCCCCTTTCCAGTCAAACATCACAGGAACGGAACCGGAAGCAATCAAAAGTTTATCGTAGGTAAGTGATTGGCCGTTTTTTAACTGAAGTTTTTTGTTTAAAACATCGAGAGAAACAACTTTGTTATGTATCCTTTTGAATCCCATCTTTTCATAATGGTCCCGTTCAAATGGCTCTACACATTGTTCAGAAAGCTGGCCACAGAAGACATACATAAGAGCGGTGCGTGAAAAATGATGTTTTGATTCATAAGAGATTATAGTTATCTCCGCTTCATCGTCGAGATTACGCAGTCTGTTAGCTGCGTTGATCCCGGCAACACCGTTTCCGATTATGACATAGTGCATAATTTGACACCTTGAATTATGGATTCAGTTGTAAAGAGTTACAAACTTACTTGTGAAACAAGTTTAAAAACAGGAATGTTCCGAACATCAAAAATCATTTCAGATTAAAATCGAACATCACATAACTTTTCCCATTTACCAGAAGCTCGGCTTTATGTTTTCCGGGATAATGTTTTCGGGTTGTCATCTCTTTAAACGAATGTGTAATCGTCAAAGATAACTGTTCATGAGATTTAATAGATTTTTCGGAGAGTTTGAAAACTTTTGGGGCAAGCTTCCCGTTTTTTTTCATGTAATGAATCGCAAAATCTATCGAAAGTTTCTGCGTAATCTTATCTTGAGAGATAATATCCGCTGAGAGGACCGCTGATGTCCCGACTTTAATCAGCTTTTTATCAAAAGCAAACTTTCCTATGGTAATTTTTGGGTTCTTGGTAAATCCAAAAAGTCCGAAGACATCGGGATGCCCTTTTTTCAAAAGCGTTCGGCAGGCATGTTTGACAATCCAGTTGCTGTTTTTGTTTTTATCTTTCAGCCAGCGTTTCCCGGTTGCGATCACTTTTTTGGGATGGTCTTTTGATATATCATTTAAGTTGTTTGCAACAGCTTTGCGAACATACAAAGACTCATCCGCGTTCAGATGCTCTAAGAGTTCAAACACAAACGTCGGGTCTTTTTTAAATTCATCAATATGAGCGACCCAGACACCGCGGGGACGGGTTGCTTCAGCGGCAAGTCTCCGGATATGTTCATTTGTATCTGTAGCCCAGCGCAGGAGAATCGGTTTCATCTGTTTGGTATAGCGAATCATAAACGGTCTGATTGCAAACTCGGCGGTACTATGCGGCGTTAGCGCTTCCATCGCTTTAACAGACTCATCAAAGTTTTCAAGCCCATATTTTTCGACATATGTCAACAGAGCCCAGTTTTCAAACGTCCCGACTTTTGGTGCTGTTTTAATGAGTATATTGATTGTCTGTGAATATTTTTTTGGAAGGAACTGATACAATGAATCTGCAATCAGAAAAATTTTCGCTTTTAATTCCGCGGCATGATATTCATCAGTAAGCAGATGCTTCAAAAAACCGTCCCGGTCGAACTTTTTAAAAGCTCGACCGATCTGGTTTGCTATTTCTTGTGCAGCTTTTGTATCAAGTGAATCTTTCCAGAGTCCTGACTCCGGCCGTACCTCGACATCCGGACACATAGCCTACGCTAACTCATTTGCCAGTTTGACAAATTCCTCAACATCAGCAAGTGCGGTATCAACGGCACCCTGCCAGAAGGCTTCTTCGGTCAGATCCATACCGATATGTTTCTGTGCAACTTCTTCTGTTGTCATCGAACCGGTATCAGCAAGAAGGGCTGCATATTTATCAGCAAATGATGCACCTTCTTTTTTAGCTCTGTCATACAGCCCGCCTGAGAACATAAATCCGAAAGTGTACGGGAAGTTATAAAACGGTGCTGTTGTAATATAAAAATGAAGTTTCGAACACCAGAAAAGAGGATGATAGCCGGATGGATCCAGAAGATCACCAAATGCTTCTTTTTGTGCAGAAATCATCAGAGCTTTTAACTGCTCGACTGAAAGAACACCATCTTTCCTTTTGATATAGAAATTTTTATCAAAGAGATAACGGCTGTGAATATCGCACATAAATGTATAGGCACCCTGAAGTTTCTGCTCTAAGAGCATCAGTTTTTCCTGCGGGTCGTTTGTTGCCGCTAAAGCA
>QQUK01000288.1 GCA_008501655.1 Calditrichota bacterium | reverse complement strand
AAAACCGGCAACGATATTTTTACTTGTTGCATTTTTTGCCGAAGCGCTTATTTTAGCCGATACCGGTAATTCTGTCGGAGCTATTCAGATTGCCGGTACAGCCCGCCCGGCACAGCTTCCGTTCTTTATTGCTGCCTGTGACTTTACTTTGATTGGTGAAGAATTGTTTGCAGCATCGGCATATCTTTCCGGAGAACCGAAGATGCTCGGGTCGCTGAAAGGACAGGATGTCGGGAAAGCGATTGCTATGGTCATTATTGTCGTCGGGGTTCTTTCGATTACTCTCGGTCATATGTATGATATCGATTTTTTAAACTCAATTGCTGATAACTTAAAATTATTCTTTAATGTGAAATAAATTATGAAAAGATTTGTACCGCTGACAATTACATTCTTTGTAGGAACACTTTTGATCTTCTCGGTATTTATTCCGCCGATGGAAACTCTTGGTGAGAATTTTACTCTCTTCTTTGACATCATCGCTGTATTTGCATTTTTCTTAGGCGGTGGTAATCTGATTCGTGTTCATTTTACAAAGATATCCAGAAAAAAAGAAGACTGGCCGTTTTCTTTTGTGACAATATTCGGATTTTTATTCATGCTTGCTGCCGGGTTATTTAAAATAGGAAATCCCGGTGATATAGCATCATCTGTCACAGCACCGGATTCTCTTTTTGAAATGGTCTATCGTGCGGTGTTTGTCCCGCTCGGTTCAACGATGTATGCTCTTCTTGCCTTTTTTGTCGCATCGGCATCGTATCGTGCTTTCCGTGCTAAAAACCGTGAAGCGACTCTATTGCTTATAGCAGCATTTATCATTTTGCTCGGTTCGACACCGTTTGGAACGATGCTGACTTCATGGGTTCCGGAATTGATGTCTGTGCTGCAGATTCCGAATTTAGCTGTCTGGATTATGAGTTCTCCGAACCTTGCCGGACAGCGAGCAATTCTGATCGGTATTGGTTTAGGTGTTGTATCAATTTCACTTCGTCTCATCTTAGGACTTGAGCGGACTTACCTGGGGGATGATGGTGCATAATTTGATATCGACAATCCTGATTACCGGAGAAAATATAGGCGTCACTGTTTCCCTTGCTGTTATTTTTGGTGGACTTGCCTGGCTGATGTATCGTTCTATCAAGGGGCGTGAAGTTGACCGGAGAGTTATCTTTCTGTTTATCTTCGTCGCAGTAGCAACTCCGATTATATTTACGATTACATTTGAATTTAAAGCTACTCCGATTGTGAGAGCTTTGTATGATAAAATAGAATCTTTACCTGAAAATTCCACAGTCTTACTCTCCTATGATTTTGATCCGGCGATGGCTCCTGAAGTACAGCCGATGGCGAATGCCTTAACCCGACATTGTCTTGCGAAAGGGCATAAGATTGTTTATATGTGTCTGTTTGCGACCGGTCAGGGACAGTTGGAAAGAACATTCCGGGAGGTCATACGTCCTGAATTTGCTGACAAAGTCGATGGTATTGATTATGTCAATCTCGGCTACAAAGCTGGTAACGAAGGGGTCCTCAATGTTATTATTACTGATTTTCAAAAGATGTTTCCGACCGATGTCAATACAGTTCCGTATGATTCGATTCCTATTTTTAATAATATAAAGTCTTGTAAAGATTTGGATTTTATTGTGTCAATCGGCGGTGGTCGTCCGGGAATTAAGGAATGGATACTGTTTGTTGGTGATCCCGGTGATATACCTATAGCTGCTGGAGTTGCTGCTGTTGTCGCACCGCAGTTGTATCCGTATTATCCAAACCAGTTACTTGGACTTTTAGGCGGTGTCAAAGGTGCGGCTGAATATGAGAATACACTTAAAGATAATTATCCGAGATTTGAAAATTCCGATACTCCGGCGATTAAGATGATGGGTCCGCAGACCCTTGCTCATATCGTGATTATGCTTTTTATAATTATTGGTAATATATTGTATTTCCGTGAAAAACGACTGGGGAAACATAAATGAAGAAATCAACAATTATAATATTTGCTCTTGTCGTTTTGGTATTTATAGCAAGCTGGATCCTAAAAGGAAGTACCAATGAAGGTGATTCTCCCTATCTGCAGGGATTTCTGGTAACTCTTGCAGCATTTTTAACTCTTGCCATCATGTCCTTTTTGTACAAAGATAATCCGTATTATAAATTTGCTGAACATCTTTTTGTTGGTGTTTCCGCTGCATACTGGATGTGTCTTGGTTTCTGGTCAACGATTGTCGGTAATCTTATTCCAAGACTTTCACGGGGGATGTCTGATTTCTTCCAGGTACCGTATATCGAAGGTGATTACAACTTCTTTTTTGTCATCCCGATAATTTTTGGTGTTCTGCTGTTAATGCGCCTTTCACCCAAGGGTGGCTGGCTCTCGAGATGGCCGCTTGCGTTTATCGTCGGTACAACAGCCGGACTAAATTTTGTCCGCTATCTCCGTTCTGATTTTATTAAGCAGATTTATTCGACAATCATTCCGCTGGTTGTAGAATGGAAAGGGTTCGGAGCTTTCTTCTCCGATTTCACATTATCTGCAACAGGACAGCTTGCCTTGATGGGTACAAATATCGTAATCTTTATCGGGGTAATCTGCGGTCTTATCTATTTTTACTTTTCAAAAGAACATACCGGTCTGTTCGGGAGAGCTTCAAGAGTAGGCATCTGGATATTGATGATTACTTTTGGCGCTTCGTTCGGGTATACCGTGATGGGACGTATCTCTTTACTTGTTGGACGAATCACCTTTTTATTCAAAGACTGGCTCGAAATAATAAATTAATAATAGAACTACAAAAGGATCGCTTATGAAAATGAAAGTTCTCATCTCTGTTCTGTTCCTGCTTTGCTTTACTGTTATGGCATATGCTCAGGATGACAGTGCAGAAGTTGATACGACGGTCATTGAAAACGAAGTGATACCTCCTGGCCCTCCCGGTAATTTAACCGGAGTTGATAAGCCAAATGATCACGGCCATGCGATTGTTCTTAACTGGGATCTCTCTGCGGATGACGGCAGTGGAATGAATAACGTATTGTTATACGAAATCTTTCGCTGGGAACCTACTCTGATGAGTGATATTAATCCGGTTAGAGACTCGCTTGATGTTGTCAAAAAGATTATCAGTAAATCAACAGGTGGTATTGTCGCTGACAGTCGAATTGATTCTATCCTGACATTGTATCAGGATGAACCAATTTCAGAGCTTTATAAACTTCGTACCCATTTTGAAAAGATGATAGCCGTCGGAATTACAAAATTAGAGGAAGCTCACAAGAACTATCCGAATAACGGTGCATGGGTCTTTGTAGATAAAGTCCCGGCTGGATCCGCTACATACAATGATGTCGGTAATAAGGAGATGCATTCGCATAACTTTATTCCTGATTTTACTGACTATTATTATCGTGTCGATGCTGTAACTTTAAACAGCCGATCAAGTTCAAATGTTGCCGGACCGGTTCAGTCAAGCGGTCAATGGTTTAATACTTATCGAACTCCTGTTTTGTTTGCAGTCATTATATTTACGATCTTAACAGTATTTTTTGTTTCTCATGCAAGAAAAGGTGCTGATTTGTATGTTCGTCCTTTGGGCGGTATCGAAGCTATCGATGATGCTATCGGACGTGCTACGGAAATGGGAAGACCGATTCTGTATGTTCTTGGTTTAGGTACAGCTGCTGATATTGCAACGATTGCTTCATTTACGATTTTAGGACGTGTTGCAAAACGAGTTGCTGAATATCAGACGGAACTCTTAGTACCTACATATGATCCGATTGTTATGACTGTTGCGCAGGAAGTTGTCAAGTCAGCATATCTTGATGCCGGACGTCCTGATGCATACAAGGAAGACACCGTTCACTTTGTGACCCAGTCACAGTTTGCCTATGTAGCCGCGGTTAATGGTATCATGTTGCGTGAACTCCCGGCAACAAACGTATATATGGGTAAATTCTTTGCTGAATCTTTGATTCTTGCAGAAACCGGTGCTCTTGCCGGTTCTATTCAGATTTCAGGTACCGATGAAATCGCACAGATACCATTTTTTATTGTAGCCTGTGATTATACATTAATTGGTGAAGAACTCTACGCAGCCTCAGCATATCTTGGTAAAGAACCGGTACTCTTAGGTTCTCTCAAAGCACAGGATTATGCTAAAGCTGCTATTTTGATATTAGCAATTGTAGGAATGGTCGCTGCTCACTTTGAGTTTGGCCATTATTTTACTGACCTCTTCAAGGTTCTGAATTAGGAGGAATGAATATATGAAAAGACAACTTCCGTTTGTATTAGTATTCATTTTCGGTGCATTCATGGTCTTCCAATATTTTGTTCCTCATGAATCATCAGAGTGGGTCTATGAATTTTTGCTCGACTGGATAACGATTATCGGTATCTTTGCATTGGCACTTGGTATCTATTCGCTCTATCATGTATCAGTCGAGAAGATAAAATTTAAAAGAGAGAACTGGCCGTATTCGTATGTAACGCTTATCGGTCTGTTTCTTATGGTCGTTTTTGGGTTCACCGGCAGAGTTGGCGATGCCTGGGGGATGTACCCCGTATTTGTACTGACTCTTGTTGCATTTCTGATGCTCTTAATCCAGACAACGATTGCAACCAACAAAACACTCTGGCTTGGATTGTGTGCTGTCTCACTTGTTGTTGCTGTTGCTATCGGATTGTTTGATGATACCTGGACGATCAATTTTATGACGCAGGAAGGGTTGAGAAACTCGATGTTTGTTAATTTCTTTGACTACATCCTGATTCCGATTCTTTCAACAATGTTCTCACTGCTTGCATTTTTCATTGCTTCTGCTGCTTATCGTGCATTCAGAGCAAGAAATTTGCTGGCAACACTGCTTCTTATCGCTGCATTGATAGTGATGCTCAGATTTAATCCGTACATGCCGTTTGGGTTGCCGGCTCTTATGGCTGATACCTCAAACTGGCTTATGAATGTTCCGAATCTTGCCGCTCAGCGTGCGATTGTAATCGGTATCGGTCTCGGTATTGTTGCAACCGCTCTCAAAGTTATCTTAGGCATTGAACGCGGATATATGGGGAAAGGGTAAATCATGAGTGAAAAAGTAAATATATTTGATCGAATGATGCGGATTGACAGAAGGTGGATTTTCCTCTTTCTGATTGTTGTCTGCGTGATAACCTATACAATCCCATTCACTATCCCGATTTATCCGGTTCCGGAAGTAAAATCGATTTACAATTTCCTCGATTCACTTCCTGAAGATGACATCGTTTTAGTCGCTATCGACTATGACCCGAATAACCTGGCTGAACTCCATCCGATGACCTACGCTGTTGTCGAACATCTCTGGCGTAAGAAAGTAAAAGTAATTTTTACTTCCCTTTCTCAGAATGGACCCGGTATGGCTGATCAGGCTATTCGTGATATATCCGATTCTCTGAAACTCGACCGAACATATAATGGTGTTGAGTTCAAAGGGAGAGAGATTGTCAATGGCGTCGATTACTGCTTCTTAGGATATAAACCTTATTATGCCTTGATTATTCTTGGTATGGGGCAGGATTTCAGACTTCATTTCCCGAATGATTATTATGGAACTCCTCTTGATGACCTCCCGATGATGCAGGGTGTCATTAACTATGATCAGGTCGACTGTGTCGTTGATTTGTCAGGTGGTAATATAACCGACGCCTGGATTTCATACGGTCAGGGAAGATTTAATTTCCCGCTGATGCTTGGCTTGACTGGAGTGATGACAGCGCAATATTATCCGTTCTTAGGCTCGGGTCAGGTCAAAGGTATCATGGGCGGGCTTTTAGGAGCTGCTCAATATGAAGAACTGGCTGATAACCCGGGAAGAGCAAAAGATGGTATGAGAATTCAGCTCTTTGCTCACTATGTCATCATCCTCTTTATTGTCTTAGGTAATATCGGGTTCTTCATGACAACACGTTCTAAAAAGGAAGGAGGAGCCTAATGGATATTCAAACATTTTTATGGATGACATTTGGAATATTTGTAACGATGGCTACATTCTCATTCCTGTATAAAGATAATCCGTTTTATAAATTCGCCGAACATCTTGTCGTAGGTGTCTCGGCCGGTTACTTTGTCATTATTCTCTGGCATAATACGCTTGTCCCGAATCTGTTCCAGAAACTGCAGGATGGTGACTGGTATATGTTCTGGCTAAACTCATCTAATCCCTGGTATGTGATTCCGGCGATTCTCGGTGTCCTGATGTGGACCCGATTTTCAAAGAAATATTCCTGGATTTCAAGATGGCCGATGGCATTGTATATCGGTCTTTCAACCGGTATCGCAATTCCCCTGGAAATGTCCAACCGTGTCAATAAGCAGCTATATGCGATGATGTCCAGTATCGACTGGTCTAATTTCTTCGGCAGCGAAGGCTTTGATCTTTTGTCGACGACATCAGGCTTTGCGCAGCTCATTGTCTTTGTTTGAGCAATGTCAGCGTTGGTCTATTTCTTCTTCTCCAAAGAACACAAAGGTGCTTTTGGGGGAGTCGCGACATTTGGTATCTGGATTCTGATGATCGGTTTTGGAGCTTCATTCGGATTCACCGTAATGGCTCGTATTTCCCTTTTCATTAACCGTATGCAGGATACTAAAGCATGGGGACTGGAAGCGTTTAACGCAACCGGTACTGCTAATCCTAACTATGGTTCAAGCTTCCAGGTTGTCTTCTGGTTGTTTGTTCTCTTCATAGCTGGATATATTGTATATGAAATAATGAATCATTTGAAATCAAAAGCACAAGCTTCCTGATAATAAATGAAAATAATAAAAAGCCCGCTTTATTGGCGGGCTTTTTTTTGTTCGAAATTTTTGTTGATTCGTATAAAAAATAGAAGTACCTATAATCTGTATGTCAAAAGGAGAATGTTAATTTTGATTGTTATTGTACGACAAGAACTTACGTTGATTGATTGAAGTCGTTGTAAACTGTTGCTATTGTGGTGGATATGCACAGTCTAAAATGACATGAAAATTAACTTCTTTTATTAAGGTAACTTAGAGGAACATTATTTTAGAATTATTCAAAAAAGTTCTTGACATACAGTAAAATTTTCCTATGTTATGAGTGGTGGAACCAAAGTATGGTAGGACTTTGGGTTATGGAAAGTTGGAAAGGGTAGCCACGTAAAACACATGGAAAGTGAGGATTGGAATGGCGAGACCGAAAAAAGCCGATCCTGAAGCAACATCTCTTGAACAGTCACAAGATGAAAGACCTAAAAAGGGAAAGCTCTCGACAGCGGAAGCCCGTCGTGAGTATCAGCGCCGTTATTATCAGATGCATAAGGAAAAAGCAAAGGAATATCAGCGCCAGTATAATCTGACTCACAAGAAAAAAGCTCGTGGGGGTCGGGGAAAATCAAGTTTCGTTGCACCTCGTGAAGTTGTCCGTACGACTTATAATACGACTGATATTATGCATTCACCTGTTGAAAAGACAGTCCGGATGCTTGAAAAAATCATTAACGGAGAACGCTTTTTTACTATGTAGTTTAGCTGACAACTGTGAAAAATTGTGAGGCGATTGAGAAATTATATTGATTTTTCAATCGCCTTTTTATTGGAGCTTGTTATTTTTTTAACAAACTACAGCGAAAATCATTGCTTTTGGATTTTAAATATGATAAATTCAGTAGAACATTTGAATCACAAGGGAGATTTGTATGACTGCCAAAAAAGCAGTGAAAACTGCAAAGAAAAAAGCTACTAAACCTAAGAAAACAAAGAAGATAGCTAAAAAGACTGCCTCTAAAGCGAAAAAGACAGCCACGAAAGCTAAAACAACTACGAAATCTAAAAAAACTTCAAAGGCAAAATCTAATACTATGAGTACAAAATTAGCAATTCCAAAAAAGAGCTATTACTTTTTTGGTGATGGGAAAGCTGAAGGAAATGCAACAATGCGGGACCTTCTCGGAGGTAAAGGGGCAAATTTAGCGGAGATGAGTTCAACCGGTGTTCCGGTTCCTCCAGGTTTTACAATTACAACCGATGTCTGCAGACTCTATTATGAAAATTCATTAGCCGTTCCGAAAAAGATCGATGAAGAGTTGGAAAAATATATAGCAAAAATTGAAAAATCTGTAGGTAAAAAATTTGGTGATAAAGAAGATCCTCTTCTTGTTTCAGTACGTTCCGGATCGAAATTCTCTATGCCGGGTATGATGGATACTATTTTAAACCTTGGTCTTAATGATGTTAATGTCGAAGGACTCGGCAACAAAACCGGTAATATGCGTTTTGCGCTTGATAACTATCGCCGTTTTATTTCAATGTTCGGCAATGTTGTGCTTTCAATTGATAAAGATCTTTTTGAGCAGGTTATTTCAAAGAAAAAATCAGAAAAGCGTATCAAGCAGGATTCCTCACTCCAGGTAAATGACCTGAAAGATATCGTCAAAAAATTCAAATCAATCATTAAACGGAAATCCGGAGAACCATTCCCGGATGATCCTTTTGTTCAGCTTCGTATGTCTCGTGATGCTGTCTTCCGCAGCTGGAACAACCCAAGAGCTATTTCGTACCGTCGGATGAATGAGATTCCTTCTGAGATAGGTACTGCGGTAAATATTCAGGCTATGGTTTATGGTAACATGGGCAATACTTCCGGTACGGGAGTCGGTTTTACCCGTAACCCATCAACCGGTGATAATATATTTTTCGGTGAATATCTCGTAAATGCTCAGGGTGAAGATGTTGTTGCCGGTGTCAGAACACCACAGCCGATCGCCCAGTTAAAAAGTGATATGCCGGATGTATATAAACAGCTTGAGCAGATTACATCAAAACTTGAAAAGCATTATAAAGATGTTCAGGATTTTGAATTTACCGTTCAGGAAAATGAATTATTCATGCTTCAGACCAGAAATGGTAAACGTACCGTCCAGGCA
This sequence comes from Calditrichota bacterium, assembly GCA_008501655.1. Lineage (GTDB taxonomy): Bacteria > Zixibacteria > MSB-5A5 > GN15 > FEB-12 > QQUK01. The sequence continues at coordinate 740 of QQUK01000288.1, read as the reverse complement.
GCGGTGAAAATTGCTGTTGATATGGTAAAAGAAAAATTGATTACCAAAGAAGAAGCACTGATGCGTATCGAACCTAATCAGCTTGACCAGCTTTTACATCCTTCTTTGGATCCGAAAGCGAAAGTCGATGTAATTGCAAAAGGGCTTCCGGCATCCCCGGGTGCTGCATCAGGTAAAGTATATTTTACTGCAGAAGAAGCAGTTAAACACGGTGCTAAAAATAAAGTTATTCTTGTCCGTGAAGAAACCAACCCGGATGACATTGAAGGCATGCACGCAGCGGTCGGTATTTTGACAGCCCGTGGTGGTATGACTTCGCATGCGGCTGTTGTTGCCCGTGGCATGGGAACCTGTTGTGTATCCGGTGTGGAAGCAATCAGAGTTAGTGCCGCTAAAAAACAGTTCCAGGTTGGCAAATTGATTATTAAAGAGGGTGAAATGATTACCCTTAACGGTTCAACCGGTGAAGTAATCATGGGCGAAGTAGCCACAATCGAACCGGAACTTTCCGGTGAGTTCGCTGAATTCATGTCCTGGGCTGACCAGGTTAGAACATTAAAAGTCCGTACTAATGCTGATACTCCTGAAGATGCTGCTAAAGCTGTTAAATTCGGAGCTGAAGGTATCGGTCTTTGCCGTACAGAGCATATGTTCTTTGCTGAAGACAGAATTCCGATTGTACAGGAGATGATTCTTGCTGATACTCCGGAAGGACGTCAGCTTGCACTGGATAAACTATT
>QQUK01000129.1 GCA_008501655.1 Calditrichota bacterium | reverse complement strand
TTTTTGTTGTAACCATTCTGGTTGCTTCTTCTCTATTTGCACTACCCCGGGGAATCACTCCGGAAACTCAAGAGAATCAACAAGAACCATTCCGCACTATTGACAACACTTCCCTGATAAATGCAAACCTGATTACGATGTTTGTAACCAACCACGGAAACTTTGGTCGAGACCTTTCCGGCTTTTTTGGGTATGATTATGGAACCTGGTATCCTGTTACAGACACTTCTGATATCAGAACAAACGCCAATTTGACTTCCAACCATTCTCCGCTTTATGCAGCCGGACTCTGGATTGGCGGTAAAGTAAACGGTGAAACAAGAGTTACCGTTTCTGAATATTCTTCAGAATATGTACCGGGGCCGATGGAAAACGGAACATACTTACCTGATAGCCCCAATTTCAGAAATTTCAAACTCTATCTCGATTCTATGCAAAGTAACCCTAATCAGGATTACATTGATTATCTTGATTATGGGGTTTCGCAGGGAGCTCCGGTTACCGGTGGAGGAACGCCGGTCATGTCCGGTGATCAATTCCTCTGGTCTGTTTATAATGACGCAAATCCAAATCAGCATTTCAATATGGCTACTGACCCGTTAGGTGTTGAGATAAAACAATCTGTATTCGCCTACCCATATACCGCAGTTGATACGATAACAAGCCCACAAAATATACTAAATGTTACCCATATAGGGAATACTGCCGCTCAAGTAACGGTGGAATTGGTTGATGAAAACTTCTTTACCGGTCATTCTTATAGAGTTGAATTTGCAGATACAGCTGGTATCGCTATAGATTCTATGGAACCGGACCCTATTAATGAACCGGGTATTTTTATATATGACACCTTAGATGTAGCCTGGCATCTGTATGACGAAACCGCCGGTATTTATAAACTGATGTGGCAAACAGACTTTAACGGAGGTAATGATTCACCGATAGTTGACGGATACCAGATTAAAGTTACAGCTAACTTCTCCGAAGGGAGTGGCTTTGAATCTTTTGAAGTCGTCGCGAATGGTGCAGGAACCGTAGACCCGCCGGAATCTGCGGCAGCAACCTGGTATGATTATCCGGCTCCGACAGGCGTTGATCCTGACGGCTATCCAACAGATGGTCAGCAGGTAGGTAACGGTATTTGGCTGATAGCCACCGGTGATAATGGGGGTACTAACGATGGCGGTACACGAGCATCATATGCTTCTTTCCTTGAAAGAGTCCTGCGAAACGATAATGCATCTGATGTTGGTTTATATGATTATGAAATGAGATTTACCGAAGAAGGAAGTTATGCTGTCGGTGCCTTTGAACCATATCCTGAACCAATCTATCATGTCCCTTTTGAACTTTGGCGAACAGGAATAGGTACTCCCGATGATCCCTCTGATGATGTCAGATTACTTCCCTGGATGATAGATACTGACGGGGATGGAACCTATAATCTAAACAACTGGGGTGATTCAAATTTCGGAAATGGCGGATATGAACACTCTATATCAGGGAGTAATGATGATCCGTACACTGACTGGATATACTGGTTGCTTCCACCAGACGATTCTCCCGGAGAATCAGGATACAATGCTGATGTTGCATCATTTGATCTGGGAAATATGAATGCCGGTTCCTACCCATTCAATGATGAAGAAATAATGGCACGTACCGTTCTTGTTAACTGGAACGGCGGTTCACAACCTCCGTTTACTCAGGATTTACCGGAACTCGGAACAATCTTTAGAATGACTACCATCAAGGCAACAACTCCTGATACATTCTACTTTACTCAAACTTTACATACTGATATTGTCTCAAATCCGGATGGTTCTTCAATCTATATAAAATATAAATTATACAATAAAGGATCCAATATAATCAATGATATGTATGTAGCTCTCTGGTCGGATCCGGATTTAGGCTATAGTATCGACGATTTAGTTGGATGTGATTCCCTCCTGGATATTTTCTATTGCTACAATGGATTTCCGTTCGATGAAAATTACGAAAATAATCCACCTGCGATAGGCTTCAAAGTCCTCAACGGTCCGATAGTACCGGGAACAGGTTCAGATACAGCTCTCTTTGATAACAATTCTATTCCCGGATACAAAAATCTCGGTATGACTGCATTTTCAGCGTATATGAATGGAACCGACCCAGATGATTATACACAGAGCTATAATTATATGCAGGGATTGGATAGAGATGGAAGCACTTATTATTACAATGGCGTCCCGACAAAATATATGTTTGCCGGAGATCCTTCAACGGGAACCGGTGACATTGACCCAACAGTTTCAGATAAAAGAATGATGGCATCAATGGGACCGTTTGACATGAACCCGGGAGATAGCCAGTATGTATTCATTAAAATGGCTGTAGCTTCAGGAAATCCTACATCTTCAACCATAGAATTGCTGAAATCTATTCTCCGGACTCCACAACCGGCTGATGATGCTCAGTTAAAAGCTGTCATCTCACCGAACCCACAGCATATTCTTTTTAAACAAGCTCTCGAACCAATGACCGGAGTAATCCGCTTCGGTTATGATGATGTTTCCGGAGTAGGTAACTTCATTGATTATACTTCTCTTGTCATAAATGATACAATCAGTGTTGACTCTATTTCCTATAGTTCCTCGGTTCCGGGCTTTGCCGGACAGACCGGATTACTCTATTACAACGTCACCGACTTCCTTAACACATACGGTATGTTCCGGGATACAACTATCAACAACTTTTCCCTAACCGGGACATATTTTGACGGCAGACCTTTATATTTTACCTCTCCGGTAACTTTAATCGGTCATCGATCGGGGGATTTCAATTTAGATGGAGAGATTGATATCGCTGATGTGGTTGGATGGGTTGACTTCGCCTTTAACGGTGGTCCCTCGCCTGAATATCTCATTGTTCTTGATATGGACTATAACAATGTTGTAGACATTTCAGATCTGGTCTTTTTGGTCAGATATTTATTCTATTAGATTTCTAATAATAAAAAAGCCCGCCAATGGCGGGCTTTTTTTATATCTATCAATCCAATACCTTAGAAATTAGCTTTCAAAGTAAAGTACTGATTATTCTCAAACACTTCAGTCTGTGTCCAGGTATATTCTAAAGAGAGATCCATTTCGCCAACAGGAAGCATAACTCCGGCACCAAAAGTAGCACCATAGAGATAGTTTTCTCTGTCAGAGTAATTATAACCGGCTCTTAAGAAATATTTCTGGTCGTAAGCATACTCTGCACCACCCTGCCAAACATCCTGTGAAAAGTTGTTTGACTGGAATGCACCGGTGAACATTGCTGAATTCAATCCTTCGTTATAGAAATTATATCCCATACCAAAATTGATAGAACTCGGCAAGTCGAACTTAGCCCCAAGACCACGAACGGTAGTCAGGTTTGCAGTTTGATTAAAACCGTTTCCGGTGAACTGCATTTGACCGCCGTAGTTTTTGATAGTCACACCCATGGAAAGACCATTCCAACGGGGATCATACATAAAACCAAAATCAAACGCAACACCTGATGCCTGAGCTTCAAAAATATTCTCATGAATATATACAGCGGAAGCACCAAAATTAACGTTTGCGGTCATCACTTTTGCATACGAAAGGTTTAATACGGTCATTGATGGTGAGAAGATTCTACCGGTACCATCCGGGTACTGTTCGGTTGTTTCTTCCATATCACCAATGGTCAGAATCTTGACACCGGCACCAATTGTACCAAAACCGTCAATAAATTTAGCAAAACCGACATAATTCATATCGATATCAGCTATATAGGGCAAATGGGTAAACATCAACTCAGTACCTTCCATTGATGCTAACCCTGCCGGGTTCCAGTACATTGCTTCCACACCGGATGTGGAAGACAGTACTGAACCACCCATCGCAGTACCACGTGAGCCGTAAGGAATCAGTAATTCCTGAGCTCCCGCAGTTCCGCTTCGGAGTAAGTTCCCCGCATAAGCCGTCGAGAGACTTAAAACAAGGAGAACTATTAACACTACTACAAGTTTATATTTCATTTCTTTCATCCTCCTTGATTAGTAAATTTGCAGCACTTCTTGCTGAACAAATATTGCCATTTTACCAATCTTCTGACCATATCCGGGCGCATCAACAACATAAATATAGATTCCGGAGGAAACCGGTAATCCATTTTCTGTTAATATATCCCATTCAGCAACACTGGTATTCGGGTCATTTTTATCAATAGTTTGAATATATTCACCAGCTAAATTGTAAATAGTAATTGTACATTCAGTTGGTAAATGATAGAACTTTAATGTATAAGAACCCGGGTTATCGTTGTACGTACTCGAAAGATAGAAAGGATTCGGAACCGCAACTATTTTATCAAGCAACTCTTCAGATTTTGAAGCAAGAGCTGAAGGTGCCGGAGTTGAGAAAGTAAACACATCACTGGATGAATTCGGTTTACCCGTAATAAGTCTGAAAACAGTTCCTTCTTCAGGTAAATCCTGATTAAACGGTGGTTCAGATCCGCCATTCCAGTTCACCAGAACTGTACGAGCCATGACTTCTTCACCGTCAAATGCATACGTACCAACATTCATATTACCCATGTCGAATGTAGCAACATCAGCATTATAACCGGCTTCTCCCGGTGAATCATCTGCAGGAAGAATCCAGTAAACCCAGTCAGTTTGGGGATCGTTATTGGCACTTGATGCGGAGTGTTCATAATCACCGGCGCCATTATTGGAGTCACCCCAACCCTGAAGGTTGTATGTGTTACTTGCATCCGCATCAATCATCCACGGAAGCATCCGAACATCATCAGATGGATCATTTGGAGTACTAATACCAATTCTCCACAATTCAAACGGGACTGTGTAGATTGGTTCAGGTGCATTTTCAAAAGCACCTACAGCATAATGGGTACCCGCTGTAAAACGCATTTCAAAATCATAAATTCCAACATCTTCAGCATTGTCGTTTCTCATAACACGTTCTAAGAATGCGGCATAAGAACCACGGGTACCGCCATCATTGGTACCACCATTATCAGCTGTATGGAATCCCCAATGACCGTCACCCACCTGCTGTGCATCTGTTGGATTTCCATCTCCCGGAGTTGGGAAGTCTTGGAAAGAAAATGCACCAGGATCCGGAGGATCTATTGCACCGGCACCGTTTTGAACTACTTCAAATGATTTGAAACCTGCTGCAGGACCGGCTACTTTGACAGTAAAACCGTCAATAGTAAGATAACTATCATCACCCGACTGGTTGGTCTGCCACATAAGTTTATATACGCCATCAGTTACATCATAGAGATGCCAGGCAACGTTTATAGAATCATACAGTAATGAATCAGGATCATTAATTGGGTCAAACTGAGTAGTATCTACAACAATACCAAGAGTATCTGCAAATTCGATACGATAAGTATGACCTGTTAACTGTTGCGGATTAACGACAATCGGAGAGATCACACCATCGGATACACCGGCAGTATGAGTAACTTCGAGAACATCACCCGGGTCAACATCATAAACGATATCAGGTACTTTTAACTCCGGGGTAACCGAAATTGTAGCCGATGCTCTGGTAACCTGAAGACCCAATGGTGCATCCACATTCACACCGTAAGCTTCGACTCTATAATGATATTCAGTAAGGTTTATAATTTCACCACCATTAATGACATCTTCAGTAATAGTCAAATATCTCTTAATACCAAAGTTATCACCATCAACTACTTTAACGATTTCGAATGAAGCTGTGTTCGGATTGAAAGTTTCATCGAATACATCTTCAATAGTGTTATTGTAGTCAAATGTTGTGATTTTTTTCCATGGACCGTTCGGAGTTGAACCCTGGAAAACCGCATACCCTTCAAAAGCGTATGTTCCCGGATCTACTTCCGATGTATCAGTCCAACCAATGGAAATTGAGTTTTCATCTTTATAAGATGTTAAGACAGGAGGTGCCGGAGGATCTATTGTTCTCCAGTCATTATCATAAGTCAACTGAGCAAATCTGTCATGATAGCGAAGCAGTGAAATTGATACTTTATTATCAATTGCCTGACCAAGAATCATAGCAGCATAAATCTCAGTAGAGTCACCGGGACGGAATGTTACCGGACCGGTTGACTGCATCCAGCGACGGTCAGCAGAAGCAACATCGATATCGCCCTGTCCTGAAACCGGGTCACCGGATAATACATAACGGAGAACTTGACCATTATATGTATAGTCCTGACCATCACGAGTTAATCCGCGCATATAGTTATATACCTGAAATTCATCATCAGGGTCAGTACCGTTAATGTATTTGTTAAAAGAGGTCATACCGAGGTTTGTTGAATCAGTATATACCTGACCCCACATTTTACCGTCCGGCTGACCGGATTCTGTTTTTGCAACCAAAGGTCCCTGAAGGAAGTCAAATCCCATAGCCGGAACCGGATTCGGATCGTAGTTTGCATCAATGACATTATCATTCCATACAAATCCAAGACCTTCAAGTGTATCACAACCTACAAAGTCATCACCGGATGAACCCAAATCAGGGTCAGCCCAGATAGACATGTAACAGTTTTCAAGCGTTTTGTTTCCTTTGTTATAAATACGATAACGCATAAAGACGATATCACCTAAAGGATCATCACGTTTAAATCCATAAATAGACTGCTTTACTTCAATCCCTAATGGTGCTGTTTCGATATTGGCATGCTGTGCCGGATCGGCATCATTATAGACAGACCAGAGAAACTGGTCGCCGATGACCTGCGGGTCATTTAAATAACCAAGTTCAACTGTATCCGGAGGTGTTGCTGTACTGTCGATGCTGAGAATCAAAGAGTCACCTAATGAATCTACAAATAAAGCTCCATCAGTGAGTTTCCAGACCGGAGCACCCTGATCAGGTACTGCATAGGTTAAATAATCCTGATAATCCACACTCGGATTATTCTTTAAAGAGTCTTTCCATAATTTAAAGACTCGGTAATTTGGGCTGTCCGGTAAAAATGTTCCACCTGACATCGGACCCGGTACATATTCAGAACTGTACTCGGAAATTGTTGTCAGTGTATCACCGGATGCTGAGTCGATAGCACCAACCCAGAGACCCGAAGCATAGTTCGGGGTATAGTTTGATACAACACCGGTATGATAATCCGATGTATCACCGGTAAACGGATACCATGTACCATAATCATGACCGAACAGTCCTGACAGGTCACGTCCGAAGTTACCATGGTTGGTGACAAACATCAATATTCTGTTAATATCGATGAGAGTCGTATTATCAACCGAGGCTGAATTATTTTGTACTAATTTCCCCTGTTGCAGCGGTGGAGCCGCTATCAACGGCAGAGCAAAAAGGAAAACTAATAAACATGCTAATAATTTTATTTTCATTTTATTTCCCTCATCTCAGTTTAAAATGACATTCTCAATCCAAGGAATATCATCCGTGGCGGACCATAGTTCTTTGGATTTTGTTCAAGTAATTCATAGCGGTCAGTATAGTCTGCTCCGTTTGATGTTACATTCTGTTGACCAGCTTCGGATTCCAAAAATCCTGTTTTGTCTGCTTTACCTGTACCTTCATAAACTGAGACAATATTTTCATTATCAAGAAGGTTCTGAATCCATAAATATGGAACGATTTTATACTTTTCACTGATCATAAAGGATCTTTCAAGCTTTATGTCAATGGAGAACTGCCATGGTAAATGTGAAGTATTAATACCGGCAGTCGGATTCTGGTCAACCGAACGGCTGGTGACAGCATCATAGACCTGCATCGGTGTATAAGGTGTACCGGAACCGACTGAGAAAAGGGCATTAAAACCAAAGTTCTCAAGCGGTCTGATATCACCAATCATAGGACCTTCGCCTTTACCGGTTCTAATATCAAATACACCTGAAATAGCATGACGTTGATCATATTCAAGCGGATTGGTTGTTTTTGGAGTACCGGTTGAGTTTTTCCAGAGAATATTACGGTTGGTTCCGGCATAAGAACCGGTACCGGTGGCATAACTCAACGAATATTTAATTGATGCTGAAATATTTCGATTCCGACGCATAGTCAAACCAAAATCAACACCTTTAATTGTACCAAAGTCAACGTTACCATAGACATTATAAACATACGGATAAGCTGGAGAAATTTCTAAACCCTGAGTCAGATCCTGAACATCTTTGTAGTATGCAGTAATATCAAAAGCGGTATAATCATTCATCTGATGAGACATACCAACTTCGTACTGCGTTACTTTTTCCGGCTCAAGATTTGGAGAAGCAAATACCGAGAAGAATCCTGAACGCTTTGCTCTTTCTTCATAGTAGTCATAACCAACATACAAGTTGTTCAAATCCGGTCTCTGGAAGAATTTACCATAGTTGATATGCATCTGGGTAGCATCTGAAATCGGGAATGATACCCCTAAACGAGGGGAAATTCTACTAAATTTTTCTGATGCTTCAACATCTGATTCATCTAATACATAATCAGCATCGTTTAAATTTTCTGGATCAAACGGTCTGCTTGGATTTTTGATTTTTAAAGCTTTATAATCAAAATAATCAAAACGAAGACCGGCATTAATAATTAATCCGCGCCAGTCAAAACGATCCTGAACATAGATACCTAAATTTATAGGTTTTTTTGTCTCATTCTGCCATTCTTCATTGTCAGATTCATTTCCATTAACATCATATCCATATCTGTTCAGATATAAATTGTTATAACCAGTAGAATCGTCATAATTTGTTGGATATGTATTATTGTACTGACGCAATGTATGACGCTGGAAGTCGAATCCTACTTTGAATGTATTGGAGGCATTGATTTGTGAGTTATAGTCTGCTTTGATTCCAATATATTCCGATTTTCTTTTAAAATACTGGTCATAATACCCAATGTAGAAATTTCCACCAAGCGTGTCACCTTCACGGAACAATGAATACTCATCCCATTCTGGATTTGCCTGATCTCTTCGGTATCCCTCAAGATCATCATAAATAACACCGTCTCCTACAAAACGCTCTGTTTTAAAATATGATAGAGAGAAATTGTAGAAGTTATTGCTATTTAAAGTATGGGTTAATTTGGCATTTAAACCAAGGTTTTCATCTTTCGTTCTTGGTGTATGATCGATCTGAGTTTCATAGAACGGGTTATTATAATAATGACGATATTCCTGCCAATTATCTACCGAACCGTTTCCGCTCAACTGGAACTTAACATTAGGGGTAAAGTTATAATCAACTTTTCCCTGATAAGACCAACCTGATAAATCATTATTCGGTAATTCATTTCCATATTGACTTGCTAATCCAAAACCACTAAAAACCTCTTCGGTTTTTGGTGACGGGGTTCTATCCTGCAGGTATCTTCGTTCACCTGAAAGATAGAAAAAGCCTTTTTCCAATCCCGGAAGGGGACCTGAGAAGTCACCGGTATAGTAGTTATGGTCATAGACTTTTTTAGCATCTTTTAAGAAATTGTCCGTTACAAATTCTATCGTTCCATGATATTCATCAGAACCGGAATTTGTGATAACGTTGACAATACCTGATGCAACGTGACCATACTCAGCCGAAAATGCACCCGATGTAATTGAGACTTCCTGGATTGCATTATTGGAAATATTTGCAGTCGAAAGTCCTGACAATGGATCCTGCTGTGAGAATCCATCAATGTAATATGCTACTTCAGAAGGACGGCCGCCACGG
>QQUK01000104.1 GCA_008501655.1 Calditrichota bacterium | reverse complement strand
TTTACACCGTTAAACGGCATCCCCTTCATTTCACTTTTCTAATCCATCATGAGCACACGTCCATCCAGTATAAAACTGTAGGTTGCTGTTGCTGTTGATTTTTCCCATTCCTCAGAAGCAGGGCCCATTTTCCATTGTTGAGTTACATCCCAATCACCAATAAACCAGTACATAGATTTCATCTCTTCAGGCTGACCCATCGGACCATATTGCGCCATCATATCAGCTGCTTCATCTTCAGCCGAGACTAATGATACGACTAAAAACAGTGAAACAATCAACAGTAACAATTGTTTGCTTTTCATTTCTTCTTCCTTTTGTTTTTTGATTAGAGTATAAATTATACGATGTGATAATTTCAGAAATTTGATTTATTTTGGCAATAACAAATTTGACTCACTTAGTCACTTTTTAATATCGAACATCCTGCAACATATCCGGTCGACCAGGCATTCTGAAAGTTGAAACCACCGGTTATCCCGTCAATATCCAGAATCTCACCGCAAAAATAAAGATTTGCACATTGCTTACTCTGCATTGTTTTAAAATCAATCTCTTTTAAAGATATTCCGCCGGCTGTCACAAATTCCTCCTTAAAAACACCCTTACCCCCGACCGTAAATCGCGCATTGTGAAGCTGTTGCATTATCTGTTGTATCATTTTTGCACTGATCTGGTTAAACGTCAATGTTTCATTAATTGCAAGATACTGAAGCAGACTATGCCAGAGCCGTTTTGGAATATCATGCGGATGCAGATTATATACTATCTTTTTAGGTGATTCTGCTTTCTGTTTCTGAAAAAATGTACTTATATCATCCTCTGAATATCCCGGTAACAAATTGATTATCAATTCTGCTTTATATCTCGATTCATGAAGTTCTCTTGCTGCAAAAGCAGAAAGCTTCAAAATAGCCGGACCGCTTAAACCCCAATGGGTGATCAAAAGAGGACCTTGCTCTTTAAATTTTTCCCCACCAACTTCCAACCTTGTTTCAACATATGAAACCGATACACCGCTCAAATCTTTGATTCGTGTATCATTTATCTTAAATGTAAAAAGTGACGGTACCGGTTTGATAATCGTATGCCCGAATGATTCCGCAAATTGAAGACCATATTTTGATGACCCGGTAGCCAGTACAACAGCATCAAACTCATACTCATTATCATGTAAATCTAATATCTTAAATTTACTATCCGATTTACTTATCGATGCAATACGGCTGTTATACTTTATCTCAACCTGATTCTTCTGAAGTTCATCCAAAAAACAATCGATAATCGTTTGCGATGAATCGGTTACAGGAAACATCCTTCCATCATCTTCCGCTTTCAATTCTACTCCTCGTGACTCAAACCAGTCGATTATATCTTCCGGTTGAAACCGGTAGAAAAGAGACTGTAGCTCCTTCCCGCCACGCGGATATTTCTGAATTAATTCCCGGACCTCAAAACAATTATGGGTGACATTACATCTCCCCCCGCCGGATATTTTTACTTTATCAAGAAGTTCCGATGCTGATTCAAAAATTGTGCATTGAATATGCCGGTTCTGCTCTTTTACTGAAAGAGCAGCAAATACACCGGAAGCTCCCCCGCCGATGATTCCAACTCTGAATGCAGACATTAATCTGCCTTATCTTTTTCTACGTTTACTTTTCTTGGAAAGTTTTTTCTTAGGCGGCTCGTACTTCAGAATTGTACCGCGGCAGTTCACCGATCCGCAATGACACGGATATTGATCGATCAACTCCTGAGTCGGTGGTTCTTCCTGCTCAAACCCATAATCATAAAAAAGCTCTTCACCTTTTTTGATTGTTCTTAATGCTTCGATAAATATCCGACCGCTGTCATCTACTGCTTCACAATTCGGATCACAGGAATGATTAATATATTTGGCGTCGGAACCGATCTCACCGGCATCGATGGTCCGTTTATCATCGACAGCAAACAGGAACGTATGATGTCTGTCCATATTTTCATCATCATACCGGATTGATTCCTCTTCCGGAGAGATAATCTCACCGGTGTATTCAATAATCCGCTGACCTTTACGGATCTTTTTAATCGCAAAAGCACCTTTACCCTGAATGCTTGATTCAGTTACTTCAAAGTATCTATTTTTTGAATAATCAATTGCCATATTCTATCCTTACCAATTAGCTTTGAAAATAATGCACTAATATATGCAAAAGTGGTAAAGCTCCAACCATTTTTTCAAATTAATTTCGATTAATGCCAGTTAAGAATCGGAAGTATTTTACGGCCGCTTGGATTATTATGGGCAATATTTAATATCCCGACCTGGAGACCATGAAGTTCCTTGGCTATATTCAGAAGCCCGATTGAAATCCCTCTTTGTTCGACCACTGCTTGATTAAAAGTTGAAATCGTCAGATCATGCAGTTCATCAGCTTTGATATGTAATCCGGCGATTGAGACTCCATGGATTTCATGTGCCTTAATCATCCCGAGGGCAACAGAAACTCCCCTAATTCTATCAGCTCCAATACCTAATCCTGCGACAAAAATACCTTCTATATCATCACCGCCAAATCCAAGACCAGCTATCCCTACACCGGTCATTTTATCAGCACCGCTGCCAAGTCCTGCTATAGTCAAGCCGGTTATATTATCCCCGCCGATACCTAACCCGGCGATAGTAATACCTTTTACTTCGTCTGCACCAATCCCTAAACCGCTTATGGAGAATCCATGTACTTTATCCGCACCAATACCAAGTCCCGATATCGTAACTCCTTTGACTTCATCCGCACCTATTCCTAAACCTGAAATACCTATACCTGTAAAACTATTACATCCTATTCCAAGCGAAGAGATTGCAAGTCCTTTAAAATCATTTCCACCGATACCCAGTCCGGCGACAGCAATTCCGGTAAAATCATCAACCTCAATACCAAGACCACCTATAGCTACACCATTAAACACTTTAGCCGAAGGCATAACAAGACCGATTCCAAGCCCATTAATATGCGCTGTTGAATCATTATGATCATCCGGCTGCCATAAAGTCAAATTGATTCCATTGACCTGTTTCACATTACGATCTACAAAGTTTATCCTGATACCGTTTAAATATTCAGAGTTACCGAATGAAAGTCCATTATTCCGGATTGTTAAGCCGACCGATGAATCAGCCAGAGAAACAGCCGAAAAAAACATCATGATTGATAGTATGTATAGTATTCTGTTCATATCTACATATATATAGACGGTTAACTCGTCAATTGGTTTCAATTGCGACAATATTATTATCTTTTGGTATCCGCATCGCAAAGAGCATATCGACAAAAACAATCAATGCCCCGGCAATAAACGGAATCTGATACCCGATTTGCGACCAGGCGACACCAAATGCGATTGGGATAACAACCGCTGTAACATGGTTAGCCGTCATACCAAAAGAAAGACAACTTGTTATATCCTCAGTAGGTGCAATTTTCCGCAAATACGACCGAAGCGCAATTGAAGAACCAAAAAGAACATTATCAATGACATAAAACAGTATCAAGAGAGGTAAAAACGAAATATATGCATAACCTAAAAAGATAAAAAACAAAAGCAAAGATGTCAGAACCAGTACAAACCGTTCACCTATCCTGTCAGAGATATTACCAATATACCTATTGGTAAATATTGTAATAAAATTATTCACAAAAAGAATTATCGTTATAGTCGTGATATCCAGCCCATGATTCTTAACTAACAAAAAGATAGCAAATGTCGTAAAAATATGTCTCCGGCATCCCCGTAAAAATGACAACACATAATACAGAGAATATTTTTTCTTCAATTTCATCTTCCGGTTTTCTGTTTTCCCTCTATTCGCTGGAAGTGCATATGTCAGATACAACCCGACAAGCAGTACTATCCCCCCTATGAGATAATAAGTCATCCGATAATCTAAAAAAAGTGTCATCACAAGTACAATAGCACCACCGGCTAACCCTGCCATTGATTCATATGAACGAAGCTTCCCCTGAGCTGAGCCAAGCTGATGATTCTCTGAAAGAAGTAATAGTTGTGAAGCATTGGTCGGTTCAAAATAATGAAATCCAAACGACATCAGAACCGTCGCCATTGCAAGCATCGCAATCGATGTCGACATTCCGCACAAAATTATCCCAATCCCCAGCGTAACAATAGACAGTGAAGCAATTTTAGATTCTGTCAGATAAATAGCAATCACCCCTACCCCAAACGCCAGCAATCCCGGGATCTCTCTTGCTGATTGAATAAGCCCGACATCTACCGCTGATGCATCAAAAACATCTACAGCAAAATTATTGAACATATTGCGCCATGCAAAAAAACCGATCCACATGACTACTGAAGAAAATGTGACCGTCGCAAAAGTAACTTTTTTAATCTTCAGATTCATAAACCTGAAGAAACAGGAATTTCCACAGAATTCAAAGTGATATTATCTATTTTTCTGCCGCTTGACCGCTTTTTCAATATAGGGGATTGCGTCAGGAGTTTTACAGGACGTCTCACCATGGTCAACATCGACCTTACCTATTTTTTCAGCAGTTTTTATCGCCATTTCCCGCATATCTTCCCGGTAGATTCCGATAGATATCAATGTCATGTTCATCGCATGTTTAGCTCTGTTCGATTCCGAATGTATATTTTTCTCTATCATTTTCAATAGTTCCTTAAGTTCACCTTTTGAAAAATCAGCACCATGCATGAGAAGTGAAGTTAAAACGGTATAACCGCACTGCTTGATAAAATCATCCTTTGCTTTGACCCACTTTTTATGTTTAGTCTCTGCAAATTTTGTTTTTGCAACCAAACCCCCGAATAAATCTGAAAGCAGATAATAATTTAACAATTTTGCCCAGCTGTCTATCTCTTTGGAACTTAATAATTCCGGATCAGCTATCATTGTTGCCAAAGACTGAGCATCAGCATTCCCCGTCAACCAGAGTTTACTTGCCAGTTCATGGTCAACTTTGATTTTCTTCTGTATAGTCTTCAAATTTGCAAAAGATACTCCGAAAAGCTCCCCTTGAGCGCCATGCCTCCGGTAAATTTTGACATTCTGGGCAGTTCCCATCTTTTTCAACTTTGCCATTACTTGGTTAAAAGTCATAGACACCTCAAAATTTCAGTTTTCTGTAATTTTCTGTATAGTTTTTACGAATTTAATTGCAAACATAAAAACAATTTACATTAATATCAACAGGATAAGATTGAAATTATTCGCCTTATCAACGTATAAGGCAGTACAAAGGTTACTATAACCGAAGAAGGGAAAAGAAAGAGTTAAAAATGGCAAATGTGAATAAAACAAAAGGTGTTATTGGTATTCTGACCGGCGGTGGGGATGTACCCGGTCTGAACCCTGCGATAAGAGCAGTCACCATCCGTGCATTACGTGAAGGATACAAAGTTATCGGTATCCGCAGAGGCTGGGGTGGCCTTATGTCTATTATCAGGGATAAAAATGCTGACAATAGCCAGAATTTCGAAATCTTATCCGAAGATCGTGTGAACAAAGCCGGACGTACCGGCGGTACTTTCCTCCATAGCTCCCGAACTCACCCGGGAAAAGTTCCTAAAGCAAAAGTTCCCGATCACCTGAAAGATACATACAAAGAAGAAATCAACGACTTAACTGAAGAAGTAATCAAAAACTTAGACTATCTTGGAATCGACCACCTCATTCCAATCGGTGGTGATGATACCCTGAGTTACGGGGTCCATCTATATAAACAGGGAGTCAAAGTCATCGCGATTCCAAAAACTATGGATAACGATGTCCCCGGCACAGATTACTGTATCGGTTTTTCAACCTGTGTCACCAGAACAATTCACCTCATCAATTATTTGAGAACTTCAGCCGGTTCCCATGAACGCTTTCTGGTCGTTGAAGTATTCGGGCGCTATGCCGGATTCACAGCGATGATTCCGACAATGGCCGGGGCAGCTCAACGCTGTGTTATCCCGGAACATAAGTTTAATATTGATCAGTTAACAGAACTTCTGACTCATGACAGAAATCATAACCCTTCTAATTATTCTGTAGTCCTCGTATCCGAAGGTGCTATGTTTGAAGGCGGTGAGATGGTCTTTAAAGACACCGAAAAAGATGACTACGGACATGCTAAACTCGGTGGAATTGGTGATCTTGTTTCAGCAAAATTAAAAGAACTTTCCCCAAAATATAACAATAATATCCCTACCAATGTCATCACACAGAAACTTGGCTATCTTGTGCGCGGCGGTGACCCCGATGCGATTGATTCAATTGTGCCAATGGCTTATGGAAATCTCGCATTCGATCTGATCCTGAAAGGTGTCCACGGCCGTCTGGTTGTCTTGAGCAACGGTCGCTATGATAATGTCCCGATTGATGTTGTCACATCGAAGAAAAAACTGGTTAACGTTGAGAAACACTATAATACTGACCGTCTTTCCCCTAAATACGATTCATTTGAAATGAAACCTCTGTTTATCATGACTTCAGAATAATATTTTAGAATAATATTTCTCACACAAAGCCGGTAGAATGCGAAAATACCGGCTTTTTTACTAATTTAAGATATTTTGGGCTTAATTAGTCCACTAAATACATTTTGTTGTATTTTTCCTCTCTCTAATGACTCTAATATGTAACATCATAAAAGCTACAATATTAACTTTCACTTTGGACTAAGTACATATGTTCGGAACCTGGAGGTGACAGCCTAAAACGACTTAAACACCGTGAATAACAATTAACTTTCTACAGGAGGATTCATGAAAAAACTTCTCACCATCGTTTTTGTTTTATCACTTTTAACAGTCGGTATGATTCAGGCAGAAAAATTCGCGCCGGTCAACCAACAGCAATATATCACATCTGAAAACTCATTTGTCGGATATGTTGAAAATCGTGTTATCGTAGTTTTAAAAGAGGGTGTTGTTGTTGACCACGCTAAAGATAAAATCGCTTCCGTTGCTTTAAACGGACTTGATGGTTTCTCCGAAGTTGCTCAACGTTTTGAAGTTCACAATCTTCAACCGCTATTTCCCGGTTCTGATGTACGCAGTATGTCCGCATCAGCCTCACCGGCACTAAGCAAATTATCTCGTCATTACAAAATAGAATTTAACACCGGTACCCTAGACGAAGTCATCGCAGCCTATGAAGCACTTCCGCAGGTTGACCATGTCGAAAAAGATGCGATCCATCGCCTCTACGCTGAAGCTAATGATACATATTATAAACAACTCAGCAATCCAAATTTTCAATATAATCAATGGCATTATTTTGGAACTTATGGAATGAATGCAGAATCTGGGTGGGATACAAACGCTGGTGACGCAACAGTTGTAGTCGGCGTTCTTGATTCCGGTGTTCGTTATTATCATGTAGACCTTGGCGGTTCAAATCCTCCGGGACCAAATGATAACTCAACAAACGGAAATATCTGGACAAACCCGGGTGAAACTCCGGGGAACGGTATTGATGACGACGGCAATGGCTATGTCGATGATGTTGTCGGATACGATTTTTTTGAATCAGGTTATTCCGGAGTAAGTTGTCAGGATACGGACTGTGGTACAAAAGATAACGACCCCGCTGACCATAACGGTCACGGAACTCATGTTGCCGGCACAATCGGTGCTATTACAAACAACGGCACTTTAGTCGCTGGTGTTGCCGGTGGTTTTGCTGCTGGTACAATTAACGACCCTGCCAACGGTGTTAAAGTTATTCCATGTCGCATCGGATATACAGGTAGATACCGCGGTCAGACAAGTGGTTTTGTCATGATGTCCGCTGCTGCTGAAGCTATGTATTACCTCGGAGACCTGAAAGCTTCCGGGACAAATGTCGCAGCTATCAACTGCTCCTGGGGTTCTTCAAACTCCGGCGGTCTTGGGGCTGCTGTTGATTACCTTCTCTCTCAGGATGTAATGATTATTGTTGCTGCCGGTAACTCAAACTCTTCTTCACCGGATTATCTCGGTAACCGTACAGATTGTATGGATGTTGGTGCAACTGATAAAAATGGCAACCCGGCATCATTTTCTAACTATGGTTCCTGGGTTGATATCGCCGCTCCCGGAACAGAAATTCTTTCAACATATCATGAATCAAGTGACCCGGGTGGTGACTATATTGCATTACTTGATGGTACATCAATGTCCTGTCCACACGTTGTTGGTGTAGCAGCATTGCTCGAATCACATTCGCCGACTCTTTCTGCTCAGCAGAAATGGGACCTCATGGTTCAGAATACCACAGCATATAATATGACGAAAAATGTTGGTGTAGGTATTGTAAACGCAGCAGCCGCATTAGCAGCAGTTGGCGGTGGCGGACAAAATAACCCTCCGGTCGCAAATTTCTCAGGAACTCCGACCTCAGGTACGGTTCCGCTCAACGTTCAGTTCACAGACCTTTCATCTAACAACCCAACATCATGGAGCTGGACTTTTGGTGACGGCGGTTCTTCATCAGCTGAAAATCCATCATATACATATAACTCAACCGGTACTTATACAGTAACATTGACAGCAACCAATGCGTATGGTTCTGACGGTGAAACAAAAACCGGTTATATCACCGTCACAGATCCTCCTCAGGGTGGAACAATGCATGTCCACGACATCGTTGTAACCCGGGTATCTAAAGGTCCGAATGATAATGGTGTCGGTACAATCACTATTTATGACGACCAGGAACAACCGGTTGCAAACGCTTCTGTAACCGTTGTAGCTGATGGTCCTACCGGTGGTACCGGTACAGCAACCACTAATGCAAGTGGTGAAGTTTCTTTCAACACTTCAAAAGTTAAAAACCCTTCAGGTGAATGGTGTTTTGAAGTCACAAATGTAACACACGCATCAAATACTTATAATGATGCCGAAAACCATGTCACCCGCTCATGCGAAAGCGGAGATGTATTCTCAAATGGTGTTGGTGCTATGACAGCATTACCGAACACATTCGGATTAAATCAGAACTATCCGAACCCGTTCAACCCGTCTACTGAGATTTCATTCTCTCTCCCGCAGGCATCCACCGTCAAACTCGAAGTATTCAATATTCGTGGTCAGAAAGTGGAAGTCCTCGCAAGCGGTCAGTTCTCAGCCGGTCATCACTCGGTAACATGGGATGCTTCAAGCAATCCGTCTGGAATCTATCTCTATAGATTAACCGCAGGTGATAAAGTTGAAACTAAAAAAATGGTTTTGATGAAGTAAACAATCAGTTCCCGTATAAAAAAAAGACCGACATAAATTGTCGGTCTTTTTTTATATTTATTCAATGAAACAATCTATCAGGACAATCTTCTGCATTCGACAAGAGACCTCCCTCGCTCGAATATCTATAAGTAAATAAATTTCATTTCTTATATTTACAACAAACTATTTGGCTAACCAGACTGATACCCTGTCATTCAGAGTTTATATTTTACATCCGTATATTTCTCTCAAAATTTCAATGAATAATTATAGCAATTCTGAGTAACAATATAAATACTAATATATGTGAGGTATCAGATGCAGATGAAAAAGTGTGTACACTGCGGTAATGAAAATATCGATACGGGTTGGATTCTCTCCGCCGGAAAAATAGCTTACAAATCAGATAAACTAAAATATCCGCTGGAAGGTGGTAATGTCCGTTCATTTGTCTGTACAAAATGCGGCTATCTTGAATCGTATGTATCAGAAGAATATCTGGATAAGATAGAATAACAGAATATATAATACCGAGTG
>QQUK01000229.1 GCA_008501655.1 Calditrichota bacterium | reverse complement strand
GAAATCGGATGTATGAAAAGTGAATAGAAACCCACCCCAAGGGGTGGGCTACCCGGTTGCTAAAATGTACTTATTATAATCTGTCACACTGAGCTTGTCGAAGTGTGCTCCTAAAGAACTCATCCACAAACTCAAATGTCATCCCACAAATTCAAATGTCATCCCACAAATTCAAATGTCATCCCGGGCTTGACCCGGGATCCAGCTTCGGTTAACTCCTAAAATTGTGTTGTCAGGCATCCCGCCTGACAAATCTGTCAAGAGCGCAGGGCTCTTGACCTACAATCTGACTGTAGTGAAATCGGATGTATAAAAAGTGAATAGAAACCCACCCCAAGGGGTGGGCTACGCAGTTTGCTAAAAAATGTACTCATTATAATCTGTCACACTGAGCTTGTCGAAGTGTACTCCTCAAAAACTCATCCAACAAATTCAAATGTCATCCCACAAATTCAAATGTCATCCCACAAATTCAAATGTCATCCCGGGCTTGACCCGGGATCCAGCTTCGGTTAACTCATCAAATTTTGTTGTCAGGCGTCCCGCCTGACAAAGATGTCAAGACGCAGGGTTCTTGAGCTACGAGAAATAATTTTTTTGAATCAAATTTAGATAATTCTTATTTAATAGTGATATTAATAGATTTTTTCTCTTCTTCATCTATATCAAAGAAAGAAAACACTTTTGACCAAAATTTGTTTAGCTTTTCTCTATTGATTATTTTTGTTAACTCTTCAATCGGTTCTTCGAAGTTATCATTTATTAGTTTATATGTAAACTCAACTTCGGTATCTAGCTTACTACTAATCTTGTTTGACAAAGTTTTATAGTTTTCAACTATCACAGAAGTAAAAAGTAAAAAGAGTATTACTCCTATAAACACACCTAATACCACCTCAGAAACAACAAATATCTTGCTAATACTCGTAATTGGATAATAATTTATAAATTCAGTTGTAAAAATTGTGTTAAAACTAAAATAGATACTGTCCCAAAAAGTTAATACTTGTCTAGAAGAAAAACTGTTAACATCTATTTTTGAAATTGAAACAAACACAAGAGCAAAACTTAATATTGTAAAAAACAATGTGTAAATAATCGATATAACAAAATAATATACAACTGTAAGATTAGATTTATGGTGATTTAAAAAATTAGAAGTTCTTTTGAAAAATCTATTATAACCCCATATTTCGTTAACTAATTCTATTTTCTTTTGTTTATACTCTTTAATATTACTTTCATATTTAATTAAAGAATTCATCTGATCAAGAAACTTTTGTTTTTTCTTCTCCCATGCAACCAACAAAAAATCAAACAATTGTTGAAGAATCAATACTGGTCTTGTTATTGTAGTAAATCTATTAATATAGTGTAAGACTAATATTGATACAATTATACATAAAGAGATTAACATCATGTACATATTAGCATTATAAATAATCAAATAGGATGCTAATATATACAATAAGGAAGAAATGACTTTATATTTGAATGATTTTATCACATTCAGCATTTCATTTATTGCTAAATAGACTATAATAGATAGTCGAAACAATTTCTTTGGAAAAATCCAAAACACTAATTTTAATGGAAACATAAAAAATCCGAATAAATAAAACATAAATTTTTTAAATCTAATAATGATAAACACAATTACTATAGTTTCGATTGCAATTAGGATATAGATGAAATTTTCATATTCATTGAGGGAAGTGAATATTCTTTTTACTAAAGCAAAGTTTGTTAATACAATAATCGCTAAAAACCATAAAGCAAAGTAAATACTGTTTCTAAAGTATTTAGAACGTCTTTTTCCCTTTTTATCTGTGTTTTTGTTCATATCGTAATAAACTATTTTTATTTAACATAGCAATAAGAATATTATGTTTATACTCTCCCCCCACATCACCCGTTTATTTCCCCGTCTTCTACAAGCGATTAACTCAACCCAAAAAACAGACTTTCTTAGCTAAACAGTATTTATTCACATATTCCGACGTAACAAACATTTCGGACAAATACAGATTCATTAATCTATGACTCCAAACTACACTTTTTCTACAACTTCCACACAAAAAACTAAACTATCCTCCTAAACAAAGAACCTAAAAGAGAGGAACTCTATTTTGCAAAAACTGTATGTCAAGAAAATGGCTTTAAAACCATTTCAAAATCAAAACCCATTTCACTCTAACTTAATTACAAATAAAATGTTACCGAGTCAAAAATGGCTTTGAGGTCTAATTTAGGGTCCCCATATATGAGCAAACGAACCCATTTATCTCCCCCTACTCCCCCACTTGACAATCCTCATAAAAATCCGCATCTTCTACAAGCGAAACTATCAAGAAAAAAAGGAATTTTCATGGCTGAACAGTATATCTTCACAATGCTTGGACTCAACAAATTTTTCGGACAAAAACAGATTCTTAAAAATATCAATCTCTGTTTTTTCCCCGGTGCCAAAATCGGTATCGTCGGAGAAAACGGTTCCGGTAAATCAACCGTCCTTAAAATCATGGCCGGGCTCGATGATGAATTCACCGGACAGGCTGACATCACCAAAGGCTTCAAGGCCGGTATTGTTATGCAGGAACCAATTCTTGATGAAGCCTTGACCGTCCGTCAGACAATCGAAGGAGCGTTTGGAGAAATCGGCGAAATGCTTGCTGAATACGACAAAGTCACCGTTTCAATGGCTGAGGAACTCTCCGATGATGAAATGGCAAAAGCGATGGAACGGATGGGTGAGCTTCAGGATAAACTTGACACCGCCGATGCCTGGAACCTTGACCAGAAAGTCAATCTCGCCTCCAACGCTCTCTGCCTCCCCGATGACAGCCGTATTGTCAAAACCCTTTCCGGCGGTGAAAAACGCCGTGTCGCTCTCTGCAAAGCACTCCTCGAACAACCGGACTTACTTCTCTTAGACGAACCGACCAACCATCTTGATGCTGAGACAATCGACTGGCTTGAAAACCAGCTTGTAGATTATCCGGGTACAGTATTAGTCGTAACTCACGACCGATATTTCCTCGATAATATTACAAAATGGATTTTAGAACTTGAAAACTGTGAAGGTATCCCGTACGAAGGAAATTATTCCTCATGGATTCAACAGAAACTTAGCGCCCTTGCCGAAGCTCAGAAAAAAGAATCACGTAAATCAAAAGCACTTGAGCGGGAGCTTTCCTGGATAAAAATGAGTAACAAAGACCAGCAGGAAATGGCTCGTACCCGACTGCAGGAATATGAAAAACTTATCGCCAAAGAAAAATCGAAAAAAGACGGTGACCAGTCAGCGATTGAAATCGTCCGTGGACCGGAGCTCGGTCAGCAGATCATCGAATTTGATAATGTCTGCAAAGGCTATGATGATAACGGTCTGATAGAAAATCTTTCGTTCAAACTCCCCCGCTCAGCAATCGTTGGTGTTATCGGACCGAACGGCACCGGTAAAACAACTCTGTTTAAAATGATAACCGGCGATGAAAAACCTGATTCCGGTGATATCAAATTTGGTTCGACGGTGAAGCTTGCTTATATCGACCAGGATCGTTCTACTATTGAAGGGGAACATTCACTGGTACAGGAAGTCGGTGAGGGACTTGAGGAGATAGATTTTGGTGACCGAAAAATCCCGATTCGGCAGTATCTCTCCCGTTTTGGCTTCAAAGGTTCTGACCAGCAGAAACCGGCAAACAAACTTTCCGGCGGTGAACGAAACCGTGTTCATCTTGCTAAAACACTCAAGCAGGGAGGCAATGTACTGCTTCTTGACGAACCGACCAACGACCTCGATGTTAATACTCTTAGGATGCTTGAGGATGCCATTATGGAATTCTCCGGATGTATGTTTGTTATATCTCACGACAGGTTTTTCTTAAACCGTATCTGTACACATCTACTGGTATTTGAAGGTGATAAAAAAGTGCATTGGTTTGAAGGTAACTATGACGCCTACGAAGAATGGCGGAAAAAAGAGATGGGAACATCACTGTTTGAAAACCGGCGAAACCGGTATAGAAAAATAGTTAAAGCATAAACGGGAAAAGGAGTCCGCTATAGCAGACTCCTTTTTTTTACCTTAATACATGCTGGTCAAAATACCATTGTTCAAGCCGACTCCATTCCAAATCAAACTGACTTGAACGGAATTCACTTTCAACGCGGCTTTCTTTCCCGTTTAAAACTTCATATATCCAGAACATTTAGTTCTCCAATTCATTAAATAAGTTTCATTATTTTGTCCTTCAGTCCTTCACTGCCCAAAATTACTTTCAGTTCGGAACTTCCGGCGATTCTTTCGAGTACCTCAAGCTCTCTGAGCTTCATCAGTACCGGAGAAGATTCCAGAATCTTAGCAGAGTTCAATTGGGAACGGAGGGAAGCTGTTTCCTCTCTGCGGATAATCAAGTTAGCCTCGGAGGTTTTACGAGCTTCAACAACTTTGTTCATCAATTCTCTCATGTCACCCGGAAGGATAATATCTTTGATTTTCAAAGATTTTATATCAATACCGGATTCCGTTGTAGATTCAACAAGCAATTGATTCAATTGCCCGGAGATCTTCTCTTTTTCCGTCAACAGGCTCTCAAGTTCCTGCTGACCGATAACTTCCCGTACAATAAGCTGAGCTTCCTTGTAGAGAGACTGCAGGTAATCTTCGGAACGACTGACAGCCCGGAGTGTATCTTTGACTTTCAACGTTATCAAAGCGTTAATACGCAATGTCACTTTATCGAGTGTCAAAAGTTCCTGACCGCAGATTTCCAAAGTCTGCTCTCTCTTATCTACTATCAAAAGTCTTTGCTCACCGCAGGACTTCCAGAAGAGATGCTGACCCGGTGTAAGAATCTTGTGAATCTTACCATCAACCAAAAGGACACCTTCGGTACCTTCCTGAACATTATAGACATACACCAATTCAAGAAATGTGAGTTCCTGCACAATGGACGAAATCTTCGGATGAACAATTTCATCTTTTGTGATATCGAGAACTTCAATACGCACTTCATGGAACTCATTCCAGTAGGCGTGTGTACCCGATCTCAGGACATCGGTTAAAATACCATCAATCCAGACAAGTGCTATCTGAGCATCCTGCAGTTTAACAGTTTCGGTGTATTGATTCAAAAGTCCGGACTTTATCATTGTTTCAATTTCCGGATGATTAATCCGTGCTGTAACAGTGCTGTACTTCTGAACACGGACTGAAAACAACCTGCCCCAGATCCAGAATACACCTTCATTCAAAACTTTCGTCAATACCTTGTCATGAAAAAGGAGGCCTTTTTCATACTGCCGTACTTTGACTCTTCTTACAAACATTATTCCTCCTTTTTGAGGATTATTGGTTATCTTTTCAATCTCTTGAAAAGGCTTCTTTTCATTTTTTTACCTTCCAAAGACGGCACTAAAAAATCTTACATACCGAAAACGGAGTGAACCTTAAGTGAAAACCTGTAACCCGTCCCCACAAATTTTTACAGAATCAACACGGTATCCGGTCACTGCATAGCTTTTGATATGACGGTCATCCCCCTATCGACCCGATTATTCAGCAACCGTCTTCTTCAGGTATTCGGACCACGAGACAAGTGGTTGTGACACAGGAATTGAACCTGCGACCTGTGAATTTTAAGTTCACTGCTCTACCCAACTGAGCTAATCACATGTGAAGTGGGAATCGAACCCAAATCCGTAAGGATTTACCTGTCATGCGTTTTGAGGCGCATCTTCACAAATACTGCCTTATGTTGATACCATGTCCGGAACATCCTGAGATAAATATCGATAATGATGATATATCCAGGAATGCCGCTGGAAGGCGGTATGCTTTTCTTTATTATTGATGTTTGGTGAAATGAAATTTTTTTATGAATTGAATCGAAGAATTGTTTGATACCTTACATATTACTTAGTAAAACTATATTCTCAAATCATTCATAAAACCAAAAATCAAATCGTTCAATATCAGTAAACAATCTTTTTAGCATGAATACCCTTGCGCTGACATATCAATTTTAAATTTCAAAATCATCGGTTTTTCCTTTACTTTTATTCCAAGTTCATCACTTAAAAACAAAAAACCCCTGAGAATACCATCTCAGGGGTTTTAATATCTATTAAAAACGGGTTTTCCCTGTTATGTGGTATATCTTCCTCCTCTACAGACTTTTACGTCTGAAAGTCGGGCTAATGTGTTTGCTATACAAAAAATCATATTATAAAAATTCTTTCTTCGTTAAATTTGAAACCCGAATGTAATAGATAATATGGATATGTCAAGCGATTAATTTCATAAAAATTAAAAAAACCGGAAATTAATTAAAATTTCCGGTCTGTCAGAAAACAAAGGATGACTACTTAAGTAGTATCATCTTTTTTATCAAACTGTTTTCACCAGCTTCCAATCTATACAGATATACTCCTGATGAATGGATGCCTGCATCAAAATTGATAATATGGTGCCCGGCGCCATACCATCCGTCAGCAAGGATTGCGACCTTCTGTCCCTTGATATTAAATACTTCGAGGGTTACTGAAGATGCTTCAGGAAGTGAAAATGCAATTTCGGTTGTTGGGTTAAACGGGTTTGGATAATTCTGTTCCAAACTAAATGTTTGAGGTAATACATTTAATTCAGCAAATTCACCATCATTATAAACATAGCCGCTTTCGCAAGCTTTGGTGACATTATTAAACGATGGTTCATATGTATTGGAGGTATGTGTAACATCGGTTACTTCAAAACACCATTCTGATGTAACCGTTTTTGTTTTTGCTGTGCTGAATGTTACCGTTCCATCTGCACCAGTTAATCCACTGAAACTTCCACCGGTCGGTCCGGTTGCAGTTGCATATACCGTTGCATTCGCAAGAGGAAGATTGTCAGAATCGTAGATCGTAATTGTGCCTCTGGCAAGATAATTTCTACCGTTTCTTATGGTAGTAACAACAATATCATCAACATACATTAAACCGCCAACCGGTTGATCAGTGACAGTTATATAGTCGGTAACTGTTTTGGAGTCGGAACCATAAGCATTACTTACGGTTAATGATACGGAATATGTACCTACATTATTATATGTATGACTTGGGTTTTCTAATGTTGAGGTTCCTCCATCACCAAAGGTCCAACTCCATGAAGTAGGACTGTTGGTAGATAAATCAGTGAAATTGACGGTCAACGGTACCGTACCGGAAACAGGATTTCCGCTGAAATTTGCAGTAGGTGGATCATTTGATGGAGTAAGCATCTGCAATGCAGCGTTCGCATCAAGCAGCCCATATCCATATTCTATATCCCATCCGGCATCACCAAGATCAACAGCAGAATTCTGAAGAATTGTCTGAATCTCATCCGGTGTTAAACTTCCACCAGAAGCTGAAACCAATAATGCAGCGACACCGGCAACATGCGGTGAAGCCATTGAGGTACCCTGATAGAAATAATAACTGAAAGTCTGGTAATCCGATCCATCATGTGTCTGCTGCAAAACACCATCGATATATCCGTCACCATCCTGATCGACTGTTACATCACCGCCTGGAGCGGTTATATCTACTGCTGAGTTATAAGTTGAATATCCGGCAAGGGTTGAATCTAAACGGACTGATGATACTGAGATACATTGCGGATATGCCGCCGGATATTCCAGAATATTTCTTCCCGAGTTACCAGCTGCACAAACAACGGTTACACCGTTATTTTTAGCATAAATACAAGCATCTTCCAAAAGAGTTGAAGGATACCTCGATCCCAAAGACATATTAATGACATCAGCACCGTTATCAACCGCATAATAAATTCCGTTGGCGATGACATCAGTTCCACCGGTACCGTCCGCACCAAGTACTTTAACAGGCATAATGCTGCAGTTATAAGCAATACCCGTGACACCTAACGCATTGTTTGTCGATTGAGCGATTGTTCCGGCAACATGGGTCCCATGACCGTTATCATCATTCGGGTGTGCATCGTTATTATAAAAATCATACCCCTGCACAAAATTCGTTTGTGCTAAATCAGGAGCCTGAGCATATATATCATAATTTTCATATGCAACACCAGCATCTAAGACTGCTACAACAGCACCGGCACCACTGTTTTGATCCCACGCCTGTTCCATATTAATCATTGGCATATGCCATTGGTAGCTATAGTATGGATCGTTTGGTACCATAAGTGCTTTATATATGTAAATCGGTTCTGCAAATTCAACATTCGGGTCAGCAGTATACGCTGCTACCATCTCTGCAACAGTTTTATCCGAAGGAATTTCTATTTTTGTATATCGACCTTTGGAATCTGAAGATATTATTGAACAGCCCATATTTTGGATCTGCTTTTGATTAACTGCACCATCTCTATATTTTACCAGTAATTTCCCCGGTATAAATTCAGGTTGTCCTGAACTAATTCCCATTTCCCTTATTTTAAAATTTTCTGATGCAAACAGACCTGTTGAAACCAATAAAACTAATAATATCATTGCTGTGAGAAGTTTTTTCATGAATCCTCCTATGGATGTTTGTGATTGTACATAGCTATTTTGTTGCGTAACTTTTTACTACCTCCTTCAACTAAATCGTGAACAGGGAATTTGTAATGCATCTATTGTCAGTTATTACAAACTACTAATAAGAGAACTTATGTAGACAATTTAATACATGATTATTAAGATAATTTATATTTTTTTTATAAAACAATAGAAAGTGAGTGTGGTTTAAACAAAAAAGAGCCGGTTCTACAACCGGCTCTTAAATTTTATATAATGGTAACTAACAGTCTATCTGTTAAAGCAGGGAGAGAACGGCATAACATGAATGAAAATATAATCACTCATATAACTCACATCCTGCATATCTATTATTCCATCACAATTCACATCAGCCTGTCTCATTTTTATATTGTAATCATAGCGACCTTGAGGAACAACACCATCAGGAACTCCAGCATTTGTTGCAATATCTATCATCGTACTTAAATCTTTTATATTTCTTTGACCGGATACATCAAAATCTCCCAGAGTCAATTGTACTACAGCTTCAAATGCATTCAGAATACCATATCCATAATACAAATCAGGAGTTGTAATATTACCCCAGATAAGATTTGTTGTTGTAGTATTTCTTAAATGATCGCTAATCTCTTCATGAGAGTAACTATCATTCAACTCTTGCATCAGTGCTATAGTTCCGGTAACAAAAGGAGCAGCAAAGGATGTTCCACTCCAGGTTCCCCATTCGTATTCACCGGATAAAGCAGAATAAACACTTTCTCCAGGTGAAACGAGGTCAAGATGAGCACCATAGTTTGAGAAGACCGATACTGAATCATGAGCATTCACAGATCCGACAGCAATAACATGGTCAAGTGATGCAGGGTACAACGGTACGTTGCTTGAATCATTACCCGACGCCGCTACCATTATGATTCCATTATCGTGAGCATCTTCAAATGCTTCCATTAATGGTTCATCAAGAATCGATGTCCCAAAACTCAGATTGATAATATCAGCACCGTGATTTATTGCCCAGTTAATAGATTTAGTCAGAGTAAACTGGTCAGAGATACCATTTTCATCAAAAGCACGAATTGGCATAATGGTACACTCCGGTGCAGTTAACAGAATAAGACCTGTAACAAAAGTTCCATGATCAGTATTTGGAGGATTAATATTTTGATTATTATTACCGGTGATGTAATCATGGTAAAACACAATATTGGCCCCTTCGAACAAGGGATGCTCAAAAGCTAATCCATTAT
>QQUK01000164.1 GCA_008501655.1 Calditrichota bacterium | reverse complement strand
CCTGGTCAAAGTAGGCTGATAGTCTGTCTGTATAAAAAGTATGGTCCATAATATTAATCCAATAAATCTTTCAGAGCATCGGCAAGCATCTGTCTTGCCCGATAAAGTCTTGAGTCGACTGTCCCGGGGGGGATTTTCAGGTAACTTGCTATTTCAGCGTAATCCATTTTTTCAAAATGACGAAGCACAAATACGGTTCGAAAATTAACAGGTAAATCTGCTAAAGCTTTATAAAACCGTTTTCCGTTTTCTTTATCTAATAGAGCATTTAACGAATCGAGGTCACTATTCTGCGGATCAAAACCGGCATCAGTCATTTTATCCAATGACTCTTTTTTCTCTTCTCTGGCAATATATGTGTAAGCATTGTTTCGGGCAATAGTTGCCAGCCAGGGATAAAAGGCATAGCCGGCTTTAAAAGATTTTATATTCTGATATGCTTTCACAAATGCTTCCTGTACAATATCTTCGGCAGAATCAAACTGACCTGTCAAGGCATAGATAAAGCGGAAAAGCTTCTTCTGATGCATCCGGATCAATTTTCCAAACGCTTCTGAGTTACCGTTCTGGGCTGATTCCACCAGTTTTCGTTCGTAATTCTTCTCTTCTTCTTTCTTTACAAACTTAGCCTGTGAATCTTCCGAAATTTTTTTATTCATCTATATGATTTATGTGAGCTGTTTCCGGTTCCCGTTAGCTGTAAGGTCAGGATTTCCAATACCATAGCCTGATCCATCCCCGTTTTGGTAGTATTCCTGAAGTCAGAATCTGCTTTTGCGGTATCTATTATTATCTTTTCCAACTGTTCGTTTGAGTATTTTGCAGCCTGTCCCTTAAATCTCGGAATCAGGAAACCTCTGTTTCCGAGCGGTGATTTCCCGTTTTTCACCAGATAAAGGGAGATAAAATGTGCCTGCAGTAATGCTATCAACATCACCGGAGAAGATCCCTCAGCAATCAGTGTCCGGAGCATCTTGAGTACTTTTGGCGTGTTACCTGAGACGATAAGTTCTGCAAGCTCAAAGACAGAGAAAACTTCATAACCGTTGGTCAGTTTTTCGACATCTTCCAGTTCGACCTGTTCCCCTTCAGATTTGTAATTGATAATTTTTTCTATTTCGGACTCCATCGCCCCCCGGTTACCACCAAGAAGTTCAACCAGAAAGGTAAGTGCCCCCACGGATATTGTCAGGTTTGCTCGTTTTAGTTTGCCTGAAATCTGTTGCCGTGATTCCTCCACAGACAATTTGTTAAACTCGACGACAACTGCCTCTGAGGACATCGTTTTATAAAATGCCGAGTTTTTTCGGGGAGCTCTTGCTGATGGTGAAGTTAGGAGAACTATTCTATTCGGGTCGACCGGCTTCAGGACCGAAAGCACTTTTTGTATCTCTTTCGGACGAAATGACTGGAATTCAGTTATAACGAATACCTGCTTTTCTCCGAGCATCGGTATTACAGCAAGTTCATTTATCAGATCAGCCAGCTTTGTTTTTTTACCGTCGATCTTTTTATAATTGGTCGTAAACTGCATATCCGGCAGGAATTTGTGCGAAACAAATTTGACCGCTTCGGTAATCCGGTAATCTTCGGAACCAAAAAAATAATACAGCGATTTGAATTTCCCTGCATTTATATTTGTGAGCAGTTGTTTAGGAGTCGCCATACAGACAGTATACGGCGGAAATCGAATTGTCGTCAATCAAAAAGCTTTTGAAAAACCGGATTCTCGTCAACTGATATCCATTCTAAAGAATAGCGGTATTTCTCCCGGTACTTACTCGCCTTTGCAAGAAGATTGGAAAACTGGACCGGCGGTGTTTCCCGGTTGTTTACCTGATTGATTATTTTAAGGTTGTTACCATAAATCTGGTAAGTACTATTTGAAAAATACTTCTGGTTACCATCAATAAATTCCAAAAGAGCTAACAGAGAAGCAAAATCGTTATGGTCATCATCAACACCATCGAATGGAGCTTTGAATTTAATCCCTAAATCAGGTATAGAAAATACGACAATAGCTGATTTATCGACCTGATTATCATCGGGAAGCTTATATGATCCAAAATAACATTCCATGACAAACTGAAGATGCAAGATGTATGCCTTTTTCGAGAGAAAAGCTATGTAGCCATATTGCAATGACTTACAAAATAATATGAGTTGTAATTATCCACTTCTTTTCGAAAATTATGCAATCAGGTACAGATTGGAAAATTACAGCACAATTAATTTGCATATTTTATGGTTTTAAACGTCTTTAGAACAAAGAGTGTAAGTTCAATTTTTGTTTCTTTTTGGGAGAGTTATGTTACGGAATTCAATATATTACAGTTTATTATTTATTTTTAGTTTTTCGTTTTATCTTTTAACCGGCTGCGGTGATGATAACGAGGTCAATTCTTCTTCAGAACAGTTCACCCTAAGCCAGTTTCCTTTAGAAAACGGTAATCAATGGGAATATATAGTCTCAGACCCGAGAGTTGCATGTCCGGCTTGCGATGATACGGTAACGGTAACTATCATTGATTCTTCTACAAATAATACAAACAATCTATTTGAAATCTGGAATTTCTTTGTAAATGACACAAACCAGACCACCGGACAGACTATCATACTTGATTCTCTAAAAATCAGCTGGGATGACTTGTTATCAATTACAATAAAATTTCCATTCAAAGTCGGCGATTACTGGAAAGTTAATCCGAATTTCTCTTCCTACAAAGACTCAGCAAAAGTCACCGGGTATGGACCTATAACTGTTTCTGCCGGTACATTTGATAACGCTTTTAAGATTGAAGGTATACAGAATACATTTGAGTCAAGCACCGTATTTGAACTTTGGGTTGTGCCTGATTTTGGTATTGTCAGATTTGATTATATTATTGATGACCCTTTAAATTCCGGTCAGATATACAAACACTGGGAATTAAAAAGCTATATGCAGTCGGCAAGTTTCGATCATTTCACTGCCGATGAGTATCCAAACATTGACGGTTCAAGCTGGACTTATAGATACTTGAATTTTAATTATAACAACGGCGTATTCATAGATTCAATGTATGAAAACATCATGGTTAATCTCGCAGAAAGTTCAACGGTTGCAATCTGGTCTTACCAATACACCGATTCGACAACGTACAGGTATGTGGAGAACAATACCGACACTGTATTCATATATACTGATAACCAGCTGACACAGTTAGAATCCAAATATATCTTCCCATTCAGTATCGAACAAAATTGGACCGCAGCAGGGCAGGACTACCGTATAGGTAATATTATATCAGTTACGTATGATGGTAACTTGTATTTTCCGACTTATCTGATTTTTACAGAGAGTGATTGTGGTGCTGACTGTACTGTGAAAGAGACAGAGTATCTCACTCCGTCTATCGGTCTTATTTATAAAGTAAAAAATATATACAATTCAGATACAGATTTTAATATATCAACACTGACGAATACTCAGAGCTGGGAGCTTACCAATTATTTCATCCCGCTTTCAACTGATTGAAGCCGGTCATAAAGATTTATGGCATACCGGTCAGTCATTCCAGCGATATAGTCAGCGATAACTATTTCCTTTTCTTCGGTTAAAAGCATCTCCTGAAACCGGGATGGTAACTTATCACTCTGTTGGATAAAATATCCAAAAAGATATTGGATGATTTCTTCAGCCCAATCTGACATCGTAATAAGTTTTGGATGATTATATAACTTTTCAGAAAGAAATTTTTTAATATCATAAACTATCAGTGAATTGGCATCGGAGTAATCACATAGTTTTTCATCCGTTTCCCGGACTTCTTCAAGTGACTGGATATCATAATGTACTAAACGAAGTTTCGTCTCATTGACAACATCGGTTACCATAAAATCAAGGAGACTGCGAATAAGCTTATATCTTTTTTTATCATCCTTTGAATCCATTGATGATACCAGTGATTCAAGCTGCAGGTATTTCCAGAACTTCAATTGTTTAAGGTCATCAGGAGTGATGATTCCCGAAGAGAGTCCATCATCGATATCGTGAGCATTATATGTTATCTCATCGGCAACATCGACCAGAGCTGCTTCGAGAGTCGGATTTTCATCGGGATAGAATTCATCGGGGATTTTTTTATTCTTTGTCTCATGTTTAACTATCCCCTCTCTCACTTCATAGGAAAGATTCAAACCGGGATGTTCTTCATAGCGTTGCTCAAGTAAGTCAACAATTCTCAGCGATTGACGATTATGATTAAACCCGCCAAAATCTTTTAATAAATCGGCAAGGACATCTTCACCCGAATGACCGAACGGCGTATGACCGACATCATGCACAAGTGCAATTGCTTCAGCTAAATCTTCATTTAAACGGAGTATTCGGGCAAAAGTTCTGCTGATCTGGGCTACTTCGATCGTGTGGGTCAGACGGGTTCGGAAATGGTCGGTTTCATGGGGAATGAATACCTGCGTTTTATATTCCATTCTGCGAAACGATGCTGAATGGACAATCCTGTCACGGTCCCGCTGGAAATCCGTCCGGAGGGGGTGTTCCTTGGAAGGATACATCCGTCCGCGGGATTCTTCTGACAGTGATGCATACGGGGCAAGTATCTCCCGCTCACGCT
Source organism: Calditrichota bacterium (assembly GCA_008501655.1). Taxonomy (GTDB): domain Bacteria; phylum Zixibacteria; class MSB-5A5; order GN15; family FEB-12; genus QQUK01. The sequence continues at coordinate 5,196 of QQUK01000164.1, read as the reverse complement.
GCTCTATAACCTTTCGGGTCAACATACGCTATAAACATAGTGAGTTAAATATCATAATGCAATATTTCATTTAAGAAACCGGAATGCTACAGCATGGCTCATCCCAAGTGCCGGATGGTGTGAAACTGTGTAAATTATTTTTGATTGAGACAGATTAATTTCTACTCCCCCTGATAAAACAGATGGTTTTGTTTCGAATCCTGCTAACAGATAAAAATCATCCGTAAAAGTTATCCGCTCACCGATTCCTATTCTGTTTTCATAGTATTTGTAAATATCATAAATAACAAATGTCTGATAACGGGTTTGAGAGCGTATTTCCAGATATATATTCTGTTTTTGTTGAGTAGGAATTGAGCTTTCACTTAATTTTGATCCATTGAGATTATCAAAGACAGTTCCGACAATAAAATATTTATGCATGTACGCAGCAGAGAATCCAAATTCTTCTGCTGACAAAGATTCATAATTATCGTCGAATTCATGTTTTTGATAGGAACCATTCACTCCAAACAGGAAATTGTTTAATCTATATGAAAATGATAGCTTCATGTTTTTTTCTGTATACAGATCCGGATCTCCCATCTGGATGAATCCTAATCCAAAAGTAAATTTATCTTTTCTATAATAAGAAGCAAAGTAATATTCATTTAATTCTTCAAGGGCATAGTTTCGAAACATTCCCAGCTCAATACCAAATTCAGTAGTATCAAAATGAAAACCGGTATTGACAATTCCAACAACATCAGTTGACGAAAATCCAAAGCTGTTTCCTAAACCATGTGAAGAAACTGAACGGATTTCAAATCCGTTTGCATTCGAAACAAATAAAACTATGAATATGAGTGTTAATTTCTTCATCATTATTTTACAATTACAAAAGTCTCTTTCGCCTTGGCAACACCATCAGCTTCTACAACAATAATATAAATACCAATCGGTAATTGACGTCCGGTTACATTTCCGCCAGCCCATTGGTACTCTGATCTGGTCAGCCTCTCATCTTCAACAATTGTTAAAAGATGCTGTCCAGATTTATTGTATATCTTTATTGAATATGATTCAGCTTCCGGAAAAGTTAAAGAAATCTGAAGTGGCTCACCTCCATAGGAATAATATCTGGAATTCAGATTGATTGTTATTTTATCGTTCAGGGCAAATTTGAACAGATCATTTTCATATCCCGGAGTACCAAACATTAATTCTGACCGGTTAATCTCGGGATAGTAAGCTACCAGAAATTCTCTTCCGTACGCAAATTCATTATTTGTTGATAGTTGATATGCGATCAAATCAGCCTGGATTTCATAGTTATCCACTAATCTTATTGAATCTGTGTCATTATTCAATTGTGACCATGAGAGAGGTTCTACCAATAGAATATTTCCTGTTAAAAGCGGATAGTACCCTTCAAACATCTCCTTATTCTGGGTTATGACAGCAAAATCGTGAGGTGGCAACAGAATTGAAGTATCAGAAATCCTATTCAATTGAAGAGCATCACCTAAATACCAATCTGATAAATCAATAATTGAATAGGATCGGTTATAAATTTCAATCCATTCAAACGTACTGGGTGGATTGGCGTAAAATTCAGAAATAATCAAAGGTGGATACAGGTAACCAATCAATGTAAGTTTTACTGTGTCATTCTCAGGTCGGTCATCCTGATCGATAAAATTGAGAGAAGCTGTAATATCTCTATACATCCAACCCGGTTGTCCAACTACAACAGTTTCAACAAAAGGTTCATCAAATTGCAATGAATCAATAGGTATATAGATAGACTCATGATAAGAATTCGAGTCTGTTAAATACAAAGAAAGATATCCTATACTGTCAAGACTTCGATTTGTAAACGAATAGATCATCAAGGGTGCACTTCCCTCGAAATATGGTTTTACAAAATCAAGGGAAATATCAAACGGCAGAGGAGTAACCGAATTTACTCCCCCCGGTGTTGAGTACTCTCGAGATACTGATTGTTCAAAATATGATGAATCGGTATATTTTCTTTCAAACGATACTCCGTCTATTCCTTCATCATCCCATGAGAATGATGATATTGGTATTGAATTCATTAGCAGCTCTATTGAACCTGAACTATTCGGTAAAGAGAATGTTAATTCAATAGGTTCAGTAACCGTATTTTCAAACGGATCATCACCCCAGACATCGGAGTCATTCCCCCAGTATGACTCGAACGATGTTGAGCCGGTACCTTTGTAGAGTTTACGAACCAAAAGAGTATACTCTCTCCCTGATATTGATTGTGAAGGTAGCGACAGAAGAGAACCGTTGATATCGAGTTCGTAGGCATCAAGATTCACCACTGTATCCGAATTGTTATATAGTTCTATCCACTCAAGTGAAGTCAAACCCTCCGGTTCGTTGTACATCACTTCGTTGACTACCAATTCAGCTTGTATACTTGTTGAAAGCAGGAGGATAAAAACAAAAATCAACCACTTCATATCGCGCACTCGAATGTCATCGTTATCTGATTTGAATTTGTACTAGTACTTTTCCGACCGTATCTATGAGAGAGTTTTATATCTATTTTCCCCCAATTTGTCAAGTCTATTTTGTTTCGTATGAAAAAGTAAATATAATCAGTTCGTTTAGTCTCAAGATTGTATCGACCGATATTCATCCAGAGATGCAAAAGTCCGAAAGATTGAGAATTTAATTTATATTCTCCAAACAGACCGACTACCGGATCCTCGCCTGTTTTAATTTCATGAGACATATAACAACGAATATATGAATTGGTTGTATACAGTTTTATTCCAAATCTGTGATTACGTTTGAAATAACTTCCTTCCTGCATTGAAAACCGGGCTTTGTCCCGAAAAGAAAAATCATAATACAAAGAGAGCTTCTTATTCAGGCTCTTTTGTATCTGTGAAAAAGTCTGCAGCTCTGTGGAATCTGATGATTTGAAAGCATACAAAACAGATTGAGATACATTCCATGAATCAGAGATTTCCCTTTCGTATTTTGTCAACATACCCATCTGATTTTTACGCTTGGTATAAAATGAATAATCAACATCATCAATTTCAGCTTTTTCACTCATTAGCGATGTCCTGCTTCCACCGGTCAGATCGATATAGCTGCGGGAATAATACCAACCGGAAAATTCTATCTTATCACTCTCTCTTTTTATTTTATTATCTGTGACAATAGCTAATTCAGAGTTATCTTTAATCTTTCCGACTACAGTTTCAATTTTAAATCTGTGTCGGTTCGGAGTATAGTTAAGATAGAACGAAGATTTATAATCTGTGACAGTTGTTTGATTTGCTCTGTTTTTTACCGATGTAACGACTGGAATAAATGAAATATCCGTTTGCTCAAACTGTTTTGTCAAACCTGCCCCGAACGTGGAAAATGCATACTCTGCATCCCGAACAAGGGAACCGAGAATCTCACATCTGTACGTATCAAACCGGGAATCAATATACAAACCGTTATACCCGCCGTTATCCGGATACAACAGCGACTCAAAATTAAGATAATCTGAAAAAGATACATTCTTTCCATGATATCCCAAAGCAGTCCCCAGTCCGAATTTTTTGGAAATATTCCCGATTCGAATTTCATGTATCGCTGGAGATACATCTCGAATCTGGACAGCCCGATGAATCAGTCGTTCCCGTCCCGAAAATTCACGGCGCAGAGTCAAATCTACAGAAAGGTTGTATTGTGAGTATTTAAAATTAGATTGATACCGGGAGCGTGCATTTTCCTCCAAATACGACGCATACGAATGTTTATATTTCAACTGTTGTGATGATAAACTATGTTTTTCTGATTTATCCTGATTTAATGAATCGTCAGGTGAAAAGTATTTCTCTAACAACTCTAAAGAGAGTTCGTCGGTTAGAGTGAGCATATCCTCCTCGACACCGTTCGTAACGATATCGAGCAGACGGATATATTCGTCGTAAGTAATCTCACCAAGTAAGTAAGATTCAAAAAGTTCATCCTCGGATGGAAACAAAAAAGCATCCGTCTTTTGTTCTGCCTGAGTACCTCCAGTCACCAGAAACAGCAACAGGAGACTAGCCCACAAATACTTCAATTTTTAGCCCAAATTATATTTATTCAATTTTCTATATAATGTTCGTTCACCAATTCCAAGTTTTTTTGCCGCTTCTTTTCTGTTACCGTCCGTTTCAGAAAGTGCCTGCTCAATCATCAGCTTTTCCATCTGTTCAACGGTCATCTCTTTAAACGCTGTTATTGAATCTGAATTAATCTCATTCGGATTGTCAGACGGCAGATGTGAGATAATCAAATCCCTGAGCATCTTAATCTCATTCCCTAATGAAAGAATCGCCCGATAGATAAGTTCCTGACCGGCTTCATCTGATGATTTCCCGGTGGCAACAGGCAGATTATTAACTGTGGAATGCTGTTCATCAATAAAGCGTTCGACATCATCCCGGTCGACCATCCCTTTTTGTTTAAAAGCCGCCATTCTGTCGGCAAAATTTTTCAACTGCCGGACATTCCCCGGCCAATCATACTTCTGTAAAACTTCAAGAGCTGAATCGGAGTAATCGAGTTTCTCAAACCGCCAGAAATGTTTCAATAACGGCTGTATATCCGATTTCCGTTCATACAGCGGAGGAAGAATAATTTTAACAACACCAATCCGGTAATACAAATCATCGCGGAAATTCTTTTCTGCTATTGCCTCAGATAAATCTCTGTTGGTAGCTGAAACAATCCGTACATTCGTATATTTAGGATTTGAAGACCCGACCGGATAAAACGTCCCATCTTCAAGGACCCGCAGTAGTTTTACCTGCAGCTCCGGTTTGGTTTCCCCGATTTCATCTAAAAAGACTGTACCGTCGTTCGCTTTTTGAAAAAGTCCATCCCGTTTTGAAATCGAACCGGTGAAGGCACCTTTTTCATGACCAAAAAGTTCCGACTCCAAAAGTCCTTCGGCAATCGCACCGCAGTTTATTGCGACAAAAGTATTATCATTTCTGGTTGAATCGGAATGAATCGCCCGGGCAACAAGTTCTTTACCGGCACCTGATGGTCCCACAATCAGAACCGGGACATCGGTTGCTGCAATCCGGTCGATTGTTTCAGCTACAAGTTTCATTTTAGATGAACGTCCGATTATACCGTATTTGCTTAAGAGCTCTTTGGCACGCAAAATCTGTTTAACTTTTG
>QQUK01000255.1 GCA_008501655.1 Calditrichota bacterium | reverse complement strand
CATCCTGAGCGGAGCCGAAGGAGACTTGAATAACAAAAGGATAACCATGAAAAAAACATTAGTACTCATTGCTGTTCTCCTCTTTGCATTTTCAGTATCATTTGCAGATGATGCTGAAAAAGCTGAGGCAAAAGAAGACGCCAAAGCTGAAACGAAAATGGAGAAAAAAGAACCGAAAGAATTAAAACTGGCTGATCTGGAACTGCAGGAAACCGCTTCCGGCGTGGAATATTATGACGTCGTTGAAGGTACCGGTAAAGTCTGTAAAATCGGTGACAAAGTTGAATGTCATTATACTCTCTGGATTACTGATGAAAATGGTGAACGCGGTGAAAAAATCCAAAGTTCCAAAGACCCCAATCCACAGACCGGTAAATCAAGCACCTTTCTGTGTACTCTCGGGCAAGGACTTATTCAGGGTTGGTCGGACGGCATGTCTGGTATGAAAGAGGGCGGCACTCGTCTTCTCCGTATTCCGCCGGCAATCGGTACCAAACAGCTTGGCCCCAGATTCCCGCAGGACAAAGATATCATTTTCGAAATTGATTTTGTTACCTATATCGAAAAATAATATTTTCGGATATCTGCTGTAAGGCACACAAACTCTGTGCTGTCAAGCACACAAACTCTGTGCTGGCAAGCATAAACTCTGTGCTGTCAGGCAAACAAACTCTGTGCTGTCAGGCGTCCCGCCTGACAGCAATTATTTTATTTTCAATTATCAATTCCAGTTTTGTGCCTTCGGAATCTTCAGATTCCGAAGGTTTTTTCTATATGATTTTGTTGGTTACAGACACCCCTGACTTCCTGTTTCAAATATGGGTACCCCAAGCGTTGTCAGTCCGCCTGAGGCGGATTTCCTGACAATTCAAAATGGGTTTGTTTTCATTTTTCCTAATAGAAATTGTAGTAAATTTGCTTTTTCATATTTTTCCTCTTGATAAATTCTACTTACATGTAATGTTAAGAAAAATGAAAAGCAAAAATGTTGTATTGATTTTGCAGGGGAACAGAAACCCACCCCAAGGGGTGGGCTACCCGCCTTCGGCGAACAGGATCAGACACACCTCCAAACTCTGTGCTGTCAGGCGTCCCGCCTGACAGTTTTATCTTAACAGCAGCATTTTTTTAGATTGTACAAACTCATCTGATTCAAGTTTATAAAAATAGATTCCGGTCGCACATACATTTCCGAAATCATCTTTCCCATCCCAGACTATTTCATGCTCTCCTGCGGTATATGTTTTATCTACAAGGTTGCGGACTTTCTGTCCGATTGTATTGTAAATTATCAAACTGACATTCGATTTTTTCGGCAGTGAGAATCGAACTGTGGTACTTGGGTTAAACGGGTTCGGATAATTCTGATTTAACTGAAACGATTGCGGAAGGTCCTCCGGTCCGGTCGGTTCGTTTATGTCGGTAGCATACCCTTTTGTCCATTTGGCAATATGTGCTGAAATTTTATCACCAGCACGAAGAAATTCCCCTCCAACATAGAGATCTCCTTGAAATTCCTCAACATCTATAACGGTAGCATCAACACCAGAATATAACCACGTTGCCCATACATCAACAGTCTTAATGCCAGAACCTAATGTTTCCCAGGAATCACCATCTAATTCAACAATTTTGTTAACTAAAGTACCATCAAGTGAATCAAAATTACCGGCTAAAAATGTACCTCTTTCATTTGAAAATGCTCGCACATAAGGTGCCCAATTGTTGCGCCTGCCTACCTGGAAGGGAAACTCGTTCCAGGAAGCTCCATCCCAAATAGCAATGTCATGAATTGGTTTTCCTCCGATAGAATCAAAATAACCCGATACTAAAACTTTAATATCAAATACAGATAATGCATTGACATCAACATACCCGATTGTTGTATCGACAATCCGCCATTCCTCGCCATTCCATGCTGCAAGTGCTGAAACCTGCTGTTCTCCAAACAAGTGATCAAAATGTCCATAAACGAGCAATTCATTATTGTATTGGACAATACCAGCTATACCCGACTCATCGGCTCCTCCCAGCAAATCCCAGGAAAAACCATCCCATTGCAACAAACTAACCATTGAGCTGTCGGGAAGTCGAAAGTTACCGCGCACAATAAGCTTATCCTTGTAAACTAAAAATTCCGTACAAATATACAGATCAATAGAATCATCTTGTAATATCATCCATTCTTCCCCGTCGAACTGAGCAATACTTCCCTCAGTTACCGAATCAAGAGCAATATTATAACCTCCAACTATCAATTTATCTTGATATACTTCCATAGCAGTAATATGTACACCGCCGATAATACCGGTAGACTCCCACGATGTTCCGGTAAACACACCTAAACCCGGAGAACGTAATTTCCCGGGAGTATCAAATTCACCTCCAACATAGAGTTTATCTTTGTATTCTTTCATTACATAAACGATGTCATTGGTACCATTTGACGGGTATGACACCCAGGTCGAATCTTTCCAAAGCATCACCGAAACGGAAGCAGTATGGTTCACATAAAATTGACCGTTAACATATAACGAATCGTTCAATACCGTGATATCCTCTATAAAGAAAAAAGGATCCTCATAGTCTTTAGTCCAATCAGTTCCATCCCATGTATACAAATAGTAATACCATTCCTTAGCCACAAGTTTCCCATTATGAACTTCAATATCTTTAATGGATTTCATCGATTCACTCCACGGCGGAAGATAATACCAGGTACTGTCATCTCCCCAATATGCAATTTGATTGGAATCGGAAAAATGACCGGTGACATACAAACTTGAATCATAAATGACCGAATAATAAATATTTTCCACAGATCCTGAGTAAAACTGTTCCCAATGATCTGTTTTCCAGATTGCGATATGAGAAATTGAATCTGCCCCTGATGTCGTAAAAACACCCGCAGCAACTAAATCACCATTGAGAACTTCAAGTGTGTTCACTGTATCATTGAATCCACTATCCATTGAATACCAATTTGTACCATTCCATCTGGCAATATTGGAAACCGATTGTCCATCGGCTGAGTCTAACACACCGCATACAATAAGATCACCATTGTAAACAATCATATCTTTAACCGACTGAAACTTTGTTAACCCAAGATCCTCCCAACCGGCATCACTCCAGCCAGCTATAGAGGTAACATCAGAAGAGGAACTCGTATGGTCACCAGCAACTATAAGTTTACCCTGATATTGCAAAAGATGTCTGATTTCAAGATTCTCCCTTTGACCAAGATAAATCGGACCAACATCTGTCCATTCAAACAATGTATTTATCGGAGTACCTTCCCTTACCAATCCACCCACTATTGTATTATTTGAAGAAAAAATTCTGCGTCCATTAAATACACCGATAGCATATCCGTAATACGGTCCACCGGGGAAATAAAACCCCTCCTCCCAATAAATATCATCAGGATGAGTTTGGGCAAAAACTGAAATAGACATTATTAATATAAATATTGATATGATTAAAATCTGAATTTTACACATCTTATCTCCCGTCTTGATAAACATAACAAAGACAAGATGCTCACTCTTCAATTGATTTCAACAAAAATCCGACTGCAATCAGAAAAGCCCGCCGGAAGCGGGCTTTCTTGAGAGGTATAATGTAAATTTGTAATGCGTAAAAATCTTTTTTGTGTCACCTAGTACAAGAGCAATATATATATCCGAACTTGATTAATGTCATTTTTCTGTCACAAAAACCAACTTTTTTTCAAAAAAATCAACTTTTTTACGTTTCCAGCACGACATCAGCGACCACACCCTCCCGCCGACAGTAAACATATCCATACCAAATCAGCAGAATACCGATAAACTCGCCAATATACAAAGCCTCGGTAAACCCGGCTCTTGAAAACCCGCCGCCGATTCCGGGCAATATCGCCCCGATTGCGATATAGATATTCCCGATATACCTATTCCTCATCTCCGGTTTTTTGCGGTAATTTAAAGCTGAATAAATCGCCCCGCCAATCAGGAATATCGCCGCAAGACCGTTGATAAACGGCGAAACTTTGCGGATATCCTGCCATCCCAACACATTGCTGTTTAAGACATTCGGGTCAATAAGCTCGGTTTTGATAGGGGACAGAAATACAAACAGAGACAAAATCGAAACCGTCACCGTCAGAATTATAACCGAGGCATGCCCGACTTTTTTGCCCAAAAGCAGATATATCGAACCAATAGCAAGCGGTGCTCCGCCCAATAAAGCCCCGAATATATACCATAATTTGAAATTAAGTTCACTCCATCCCATAAGAGTATGGTACGATTCGACCAATGTTCCCAAACCATAAACCGCCACTCCGATTCCCCACCAGAGAAGATAAAATGCACCTTTTTTAGTCGTAAAACGGGTCAGAATTGAGATTGCAAACAATGCCGAGATAAATGTCGTTAATATCGGGATATAATGTATATATCGTAATAAGCTGTTTTCCATACCAATAATCTCCTCATATAAGTAGAGTATAATAGTCTTTTTTTTAATATAAAAGTCATAATTATGTCAATCACTTCAGGTTTCTGCAGCTGAATTAAGATAGTGCCAAAAAATGAAGAATTTGTTTGACTTTCAGGGCTGAATTGCTATTTTAGGCTTCTGTTTCGTTAGGATGAGCATACTTCGACAAGCTCAGTATGACTGCTGTATAGTCAGTTTGAACTTGCTGAAAGATATCGCTTAACCAAGCGTGATGGGGGTGTAGCTCAGGGGTAGAGCATCTGCCTTTTAAGCAGGTTGTCGATGGTTCGATTCCATCCACCCTCATTTTTTTGCCCCTTATAGATTTACTGAATATAAATAGCCCCGTTCACTCTCGATGACCGGGGCTAAAATGTATGATAGGTTGGGAACTTTAATAAACTGCTTTGTGTCTACTTTGTATACTGCCCAAATCAGTCAGAAGTTTCATAACTGATAAATTTTTTGCTATTTCCCTGATTTTTTTATAACTTCCTGCTCAAATGTCGATAATTGAGTTAATTACCGACTTACAAAAACAGTGAAAATAGATGTAAAACAGCAAACAAACGGAGTTTCAAATGGATTACAAAATTCGGACTAAAATCGCAAAAATCCTCCTTAAAGATGCTGTCGACGTAAACACAGAAATCACTATTCTGGGACTGGTTCGTTCGGTCCGCGTCAGCAAAGAGGTCGCCTTCATCGATGTCAACGACGGCTCATGTATTGGTAATATCCAGGCTGTTTTTGCTAATCCGAATACTAATCCTACTCTCGATAAAGTCACCACCGGCTCATCGGTCCGTATCAAAGGCAAGCTTATTGAATCAGCCGGCAAAGGGCAGAAATTTGAAATCGAAGGTCACTCAGTTGACATCATCGGTGAGGCTGACTCAAGCTACCCGCTTCAGAAAAAACGGCACAGCTTTGAGTTCCTCCGTGAAATCGCCCATCTTCGCCCCCGCTCAAATACATTCGGGGCGGTCAACCGGATGCGTTCAAAACTTGCCTACGCCGTTCATAAGTTTTATCAGGACTTAGGCTTTTACTATATCCACACTCCGATTGTATCAACTTCGGATTGTGAAGGTGCCGGTGACTTGTTCAGAGTCTCGACGATGGATTTTAAAAACATGCCGAAAACAAAAGACGGTTCCATCGACTGGGATAAAGATTTTTTCGGCGACGAAGCATACCTGACCGTTTCCGGACAGCTTGAAGGTGAAATCATGGCAACTGCCCTTGGTGACATCTACACTTTCGGACCGACCTTCCGCGCAGAGAATTCCAACACAGCCCGCCATGCCTCCGAATTCTGGATGATTGAACCGGAGATGGCGTGGGCGGAACTTGAGGACAATATGGATCTCGCCGAAGCGTTCATCAAGTACCTTATCAATTTTGCATTTGATGAATGCGAAGATGATATGAAGTTCTTCGGTCAATGGGTCGATAAAGAACTGTTTGCTTCCCTTGAATCGGTGATGAAAGCTGAGTTTGAACGGATATCGTATACCGATGCAATCAAACTGCTTGAAGATTCCAAAGAAAAGTTTGAGTACCCGGTCAAATGGGGTGTTGATATGCAGACGGAACATGAACGCTTTTTAACCGAAAAAGCTATCAAAAAACCGGTGATTGTCTATGACTATCCGGAAGTGATTAAACCGTTTTATATGTATGTCAACGATGACGGCAAAACTGTCCGCGGAATGGATGTCCTCGTTCCCCGCGTCGGTGAAATCATCGGCGGATCACAGCGTGAACATCGCCTTGATGTTCTCAACGACCGTATCAAGAAAAAAGGTATGGATAATATGGAATCGTACTACTGGTACACAGATCTCCGGAAATACGGAACAGTTCCCCATGCCGGCTTTGGTCTTGGATTCGAACGGGCGATAATGTACATCACCGGAATGGCAAACATCCGCGATGTCATCTCATTCCCAAGAGTCCCCCGATGGGCAAAGTTTTAGGGGCTTTATCTATATTACATAAATCATTGGTAGGTCAGGAGGCGTGCCTCCTGACTTTTATTATGATTATAAATATTTGTAGGGCAGAACCCTTTAGTGGTTCTGCCTTTTATTCTTTCAGGCGGTTCATCTGACAGCACAATGTTTGTATGATTTTGTAGGTCGGGTTCCCGGAGAGGAACGAAAGTTCCTCGAAGAACCCGACAAAATTACCCGTAGGTCAAGAGCCCTGTGCTCCTGACTTTTTTATTCTCCCCTCTATTAAGAGGGGCTGGTGGAGTGTCATTGCGAGACGAGACAACCGGCAGGTTGTCGAGTCGTGGCAATCTCATATTTTTGAAAGTCACCCTGAGCGGAGTCGAAGGGGGCTTGAATAATGATTATAAATATTTGTAGGGCAGAACCCTTTAGTGGTTCTGCCTTTTATTCTTTCATGCGGTTCATCTGACTGCACAATGTTTGTATGATTTTGTAGGTCGGGTTCCCGGAGAGGAACGAAAGTTCCTCGAAGAACCCGACAAAATTACCTGTAGGTCAAGAGCCCTGTGCTCCTGACTTTTTTATTCAGGCGTGATACCTGACCGTACAATTCAACATGTTACAAACATGGTGCTGGTGCAGGCCCGTAACTAAACATAAACTCCACAAAAAATATTATATCACTTAAATCAAGAGTCCAGTCATTGTTTAAATCAATCTGTTCTGTGCATGACGGAGTCGTTCCTGAACCAAACTGATATTCCACTAAACTCACAAGATCAGATATATTTACTTCACCGGACAAATCATCATCTACATTCCCCCGGTTGGAACAGCAACTTGGAGCAGCCCCTTCTATTGAAGTTGGTATCGGATTTATTCCGTCATACGCTGCGTAAGCTCCGATAAGACTACCTTCACCGGTATAATAGAAAAGCGAATCGTGTGAAAAAAGTAGCGTATCCTGAGATGGATATACAGCCAAAAGTACTCTCGTATAATAACCGTTAAAAGGTGTATCGGTTGAATCTTCACCCCATCCCCACGGTCGTAAGTCACCTTCGAATATCAAATAAACACCACGGATTGAATCCGGATGAGGGTAGTTGATGCTTACTGTTTTATTAAGCGTATCTTGAATAAACACAACAGTATCATTTACACCTGAAGCTGATGGAGGAGAAGGGTAAGGCAGGGCATCACCAACAATTATTCTCCATAAATAGATATAATCATCGAGCGTTAACGGAAAACCGTCAGCGTTAACATCAGAATTATTTATTTGTTGTTCTTGATTCACCGTAAACACTTCAAGACCATATATAAAATAGTTTGCAAAAAACAGTGCATCGGCAATTTCATTTTGTAACCCGTTTAAATTTATGTCGCCTCGGTCATCTATCGGCTCTACACAGATAATGTTGACAAAACCACTATGATAATCAATCCTTCGCTGAATTGATTCATCAGTTATACACACATCTGGTGTTCCAAAAGTTGTCGGGAACGTTGTATCCTGAGTTATATTAAGATAGTCGTTTAAATATACGTCTCTTGAAACTAAAAGAGTATCACCGTTGGAGATCGATACTGCATTATCACCACAGTCACACCAATAAAATTCAACAGGTACAGCAACACACTCATACGACAGGTCTGTAGTTACTTCAAATTCAATATTAATCATTGTTCCCGCAGAAGAGATATTACACAATGGTGAACCGGGTACTATCGAAGTCTCGGCAACCCCAACTATTCTGATAAACTCTCTTGGAACTGAATCCGGTTCGCAGGAACCAATCTCCCCGGTTCGATAGGTAAAATATTCCCATCCGCAACTATCCAGTAATGCCCCTTGCGTGACTGAAACAACGGTAAGTGCATTCGGGTCGTAGGACAACAGTATATCAAAACCTTCAATCTCAGCTGCCGGTCCGGGGTTAATTTTGACTGCAATATGTGCTGTGTCGCCTAAATCGGTATTATAGATATCAACATGATCGACAGAAATTTCAGCTGCCGGTACATATTCACCTTCATCTACTGTTACTAAAGGGATTCCCCTACCAGATGCATAAATAGCATCCATCCACATACTATCAGTTAAAACAAGTTGGCCGACATTGTAATTTGATGTAAGAGGATGGGATGAGGTTTTAACATACATTGTATCTCTGTTTAGATGAAGTAATCCAATGTTAGCATTTCCAAGACCCGATATATCTCCATTATTATAAAGTGTAGTAATAAAAGGGATACCTTGAGCGTATATATTTGAAGTCGATACACGCAGCCTCGGGTTGAATACAAGATCGATATCCGAAAGGTCAGCAGTAATAATTTCATCCTGATTTAAAAATGAAATATTCGCAGAATCGATATTCATACTATCAATAAGAAAATTATAGGCAGCATACGCATCTTCAACATTTAACAAATCTGCATAATCTTCAATCGATACAATACAAATTCTCGCAGTAGTATGATCCTGATAATTCATCGCCCAGTCGACCGTCTGCCGAAACAGATCCCATCCCGGATCGGTCATCTGACTGAACCGGTACAGACCGAAATATGCATTCGGACGTAAACTATCTACGATAATTAAACTCCGATAATATTCTCCACCGCTGGTTTGAACCATAGCTGAAGTTGAAAAAAGTAATACAATTAAAGTGAGTAAAATGAAACGGGTAACGATTGAAGAGAATTTTGAATTCATGTTGATTCTACCTAATGACACACTTTCAACCATTTGTAAATTGTGCAACATCACAACCTCCAGTGATTTGTAAGATTTCTTTAATATTAAAAAGCGTTACAGAAGTAAAATAGAATCAACCTTTATATTGGTTTCTGTATTTTCAGATAAATATAATATAGTTGAGGAACCATTTTCTGTCAATCTATTAATCAAAAAGCTTACCCCTCTCCTGCGAAGGCAGGAGTCTCATAATCCTTTACCCTGAGCGTTTTTTGTTTCGTCAGTTCCTGATTCGCCAAAGGCAGATTGTTCCATCGTTTTGTCAGTTCCTGATTCGCCAATGGCGGATTATTTCATCGTTTTGTCAGTTCCTGATTCGCCGAAGGCGGATTGTGAACTGACGATTACGAAATAATAATAATTCCCTCTCGTACGATGGCAGGAGCCTCTTAATCCGTTACACTGAGTCCGCCATAGGCGGAAAGTGTGCTCCCCCATTGTGAACCCTCGTTCTAACATTGTGGCAAGGCAGACGTCCTTGTCTCAAACTTTGTGCAAGGCAGACGTCCTCGTCTGCCGGTCTCTAAAATGGGTTAGATTTCACCGTAGGTCAAGAGCCCTGTGCTCTTGACTTCATTGTTCTCCCCTCTATGTAAGAGGGGTTA
>QQUK01000117.1 GCA_008501655.1 Calditrichota bacterium | reverse complement strand
CTTCGGCACCGTTTCCGCCTACACCGCCGTCACCGCCGTTTGAGGTTGTGATATTATTATTTTTGATTGTTGCGAATACACCAGCATCCATAAGTATTCCGATAGAGGCACCACCGCCACCGCCAGCTGAACCACCGGGACCGCCAACACCACCGGCACCACCGCCGCCGCCAGCAGCACAGCATGATGCACCGGCTCCGCCGCCACCGCCGCCGCCACCGCCGCCGCCATGTTTACCGCGAGAGCCGTTGTTGCCGCTTGAGACATAATAATAACCGTTTGAAATTGTACCGAATTCGATACCACCGTTACCATTTCCACCTTCAGTACCAGGATCCCCGTTGTCGCCGCCGTGACCATTACTGGCGAAAGAACCGTCATCTCCGCCGCCACCACCGGAAATTCCGTCACCGCCGGTTCCGTCTTTACCTGCTGATCCTCCTGATGCACCACCCTGTCCGCCGCCGTTTCCACCTTTCCGACCGATCGAGGATGAACCGCCTGATCCACCGCCACCTGTGCTGCAGGAAATCAGATTAAAGTATGAGTCAGCGCCGCCGCTTCCATTATTAGTTTTGTTTGGTTTAGAGTATGTGGTTCCGTTATAACCAGTATAACCGGCACCTGCTGCAATACTATTGTTTGTTATGGTAATCCCCTGCGCTGAACTAAGAGCGATACCGACTGAAGAACCGCCTGAAAAATTTGCATCAGCTGATTGGATATACATACCGTCTATAGTTAAGAGTGATGTTCCATTACCATAAACTGCGTAGTTTCCACCCATAATGACTGACTGGTGAGCTGTAAAATTCCGTTCCCATGTGGCAGCATCGAAACCGCCATAAAGGGAAACATCGGTTCTTAATGTAATAGATTCATTGTAAGTTCCGGCAGCTATATAAATATCAGCTCCGGCACCTTCGGTGTTTGAATAATCTATAGCATACTGTATTGTCGCAAAAGGTGAAGCTTTTGTTCCACTGTTACCATTGTCACCGGAAGGACTAACATAGTATGCATGTTGAGCATCTTCTAAAATTGAGACAACAACTTCATCAGGTGTTGAAGATTCTGAACCGTTTGAAACAACAAGTTCAAAAGTTAACGATGTTACAGCATCCGGAGCAACAAACTGCGGATTGGCACCGGTAAGTCCACCTACTGAAGGTCCTGATTTCTGAGTCCAGATATAAGATAATGATGCGCCGCCACCATCAGAACTCTGAGTTCCGTCAAGTGTGACAACATCACCATAGGAAACTTCCTGATCGTTTCCAGCCATCGCTACCGGAAGGGTTCCGGTTGTGAATTTAAAAGAATGTTCCGACGGTAATGCATTCCCCGATAGATCTTTCACAGCAGTTGTCACTATTACTGTATATTCTGTAGCTGAGGAAAGCTGTGAAGATGGGGTAACGGAAATGACATTACTTGAAACTGATACGGTACTTGTTACACCGGTGATAAATACTGAAGACGTTGTCACCGATAATGGATCGATATCTTCTGAAAATGTAATTTGAATAACAGCTCCCGTTGATACACCGGTTGAAGAAGATGCCGGTGTTGATGATGATACGGCCGGTGCTGTATTATCGGATGAACCACTTGGTCCTCCGTTTGAGCTGCTGTCTTCATTTGAGCAGCCAATGAAGATTGACAGCATTAACAATACTGTCAAAATCATTAGTCCGGAAAATGAACCGGATACTCTGTTCTGTAAATTAGATTTGAAAAACATGGTTTCTCCTTAATGAGATTAAATGTATTAATTGAAATGGTGATACTGATTTTGAAACTGTAAGGATTATGTTTCAAAATGAGGGGGGAAATAGGTCATGACTTAACTCCTTTCGTTACATAAGTAAAACTTGTTATAATCTGCTTCACTTGTTAACGCAGGAAAAGTGGGCTAAATTGATAAACTTAATCTCTGATTTTTCAAAAAATCTTACACTTAAAAACCTATCTTATTGTTTTACAACAAGATAAACTCATGTAATAGATACTGATTAAATGGATTATTCTGATTAAATTACTTTTTCTGAGAATTCAACAGTTTTTGACTCATCCCCGACCGCTGTATAGAGGTCGACTAAATATGCGATGATTTTCTGGGTATTATAGTTTTTATCACCATATTTCTCTGAAAAGATATCGTATGCTGTCTCGAGATAGGTTTTAGCGGTAGTATTTTCATTTTTTAAATAGTATGCCCGACCAAGGTAGGCTTTTGTAATGGCAATCTGATAATGATCTTCCGGAAGTGATAATCTCTTAATTATGAGAGAAGTATCAAGATAGATTAGAGCTGTATCAGGTTGGTTTGTTTTTACAAACAGCATCCCTAAACCGGTATAAGCTTGAGAAGTATTAACATGATTTTTCGGAAGGGTATTATTTAGTATCTGCATTCCTTTTCTGAATAGCTCTTCGGCATGATCATATTTTTCTCTGTAGAGTTCTGCCCGTGCATAGGAACATTTGATAGCACCGCTATAATGGTGATCATCGCCGACCATCTGATTCAATGAATTATTTGCTCTTTCGTAGAGTGCGGCAGCTTCATCGTATTTCCCTTTTAATGTATAAAGACTTGCTACGGAACCGGTCGAAGCAATCGTTTCAAAATTTAGCTCACCGAATAATTCCCTGCGGATTTCTAATGCTTCAACAAGTATAGGTTCAGCTTTATCATACATATCATTTTGCTGGTAGAGTCTTCCCAGATTATTCATTGTATATGCAATATCTGCATGCGGTTTTTCAAGAGCATTTAACTGTATTTCAAGTGCCCGTTCATAAATTGCCAGTGATTTTTCGAAATCAGAATTTAATCGTGCAACAGTTCCTAATGAGATCAATTCCAGAGCTATCAACGTATCATTTGGTTCTAACACGTTATCTTTTATTTCAAGTGCAATCGTATAAAATGAATCGGCAGCCTCAAAATGACCAAGGTCGTAATTAACATCACCTAAATCATGATATGATTCTGCTGTCATTATATTAAATTTCCCGAAGTAATTTTCCCTGATTTCAAGAGTCTGCCGGATAACCTCTCTTGCTTTTTCAAGCATCCCCAGAGAATAATAAACATTGGAAATGACAGTCATAATCTCAGTTTGGACTTCGGGTTGGTCTCCAAGCTCCTCTTCAATCCGTGCATAGCCCTGATCGACGATTTCCTTGGCTGTAATAGTCTCCCCTTTTGATTCCGATGGATTTGCAATTTCAAAGATAGATGATATATATTCGGTTACCTGTTTTGCTTTTATTGCTTCAAGATTTGCTTTGTCGCGTTCATCGGAGAGCTGGATTGTGTAGAAACTGACTAATGAGACAATGAGAATGAGAACAATTGCTGCTGCTGCTACATATGTTTTGTTTCTTTTAATAAACTTTCTGAATTTGTAACCAACTGTAGCAGGTCTCGCATGAACAGGGTGACCGTTTAAATATCTCTCAATATCTTCTGCAAGTTGTTCAGCTGAGTTATAACGGCGTTCCTGTTCCTTTTCTAACGATTTCAGACAGATATTATCAATATCACCATTTAAGATTTTTTTCAAACGTTCAGGATTTGTCTGTCTAGATTCGGAAATCAATTTTTCTGAGTTGGTAACATCATCTCCGATATATGTATTATCTTTTTTGGTTACTATCGTCGATGGTTTCTGCGGGTCTGTGTTACAAATCAGTTTTTCAAGTTCCAACGGTGATACACCGGAAGTTATATATGGCCGGTGACCCGTTAATAATTCGAAGAGGATTACTCCCAGTGAATAAACATCAGATGCTGTCGTAATCGGCTCACCTTTTACCTGTTCCGGAGATGCATAGCCGGGAGTCATTATCCGAAACACAGTTTTTGTCTGTTCGATTGTATCATCGATTGTATTGTTATCAAGAAGTTTTGCTATACCGAAATCAAGAAGTTTTACCTGTCCCTCATGGGTTATAATGATATTCGATGGTTTTAAATCACGGTGGACAATCAGATTTTTTTGAGCATATTGTACAGCTTTCAGAACGCTTAAAAACAACTTAAGTCTTTCATCAATTGATAGGGCATTCTTATCACAGTATACATCAATCTGGTCCCCCTGAATGTACTCCATAGTAAAATACGGCAGACCGTCATCGGTGATTCCACCATCATAGAGGGCGGCAATATTAGGGTGATTCAGTTTTGCTAAAATCTGGCGCTCTGAATTAAACCGTTTTAATATCTCTTCAGAATCCATTCCCCTTTTGATCAATTTCAAGGCTACTTGCTGATTAAACTGTTTATCGGTACGTTCGGCAAGATATACCGCTCCCATCCCGCCATAGCCGATTTGTTTAATCAGTTTATATTTCCCAATCTCTTTGCCAACCAATGAAGCTGGTTTCTCAAAATCAAATAATTCAACAGCCGGTTTTTCAAGCAGGGAATCTTCCGAGGCATCGGCATCAAGAAGTGCCAGAACTTCCTGTACAAGCTCTTTATCCCCTTCAGCAAGTTCTGTAACAATTACAGTTCGTTTGGAAATTTCAACTTCAAGAGCTTTTTCAAAAATCTCCTGAACTTTTTCCCAGCGTTGTTTATCCATATGTGATTACTCTTTGAGTTCCTTTAACAACCATGCTCGGGCCAACCGCCAATCCCGTCTGATAGAAGGAAGTGAAACTTTGAGAACTTCGGCAATCTCATCAAAGCTCAGTCCACCAAAAAACTTATATTCTATTACCTTTGCCTGACGCTCGGAAAGTTCTTTCAGTTTATCTAAAGCACGGTCAAGCATAATCAGTTCTTCAGCGTTGCTGTCCTGCGACATCAATTCTTCATTAAATGTCACCACCGGAAGGTCTCCGCCCCGTTTTTGAGCGACCCGTTGATTGGCATAATTTATAAGGATACGGCGCATTGATATGGAAGCCAATGCAAAAAAATGTGCCCGATTCTGCCAGTTAGCTTTATGCTGATTAACCAGTTTCATATATGCTTCATGTACCAGTGATGTCGGAGATAACGTATGCCCGCCCCTTTCATTGTACATTTGGTTTCCGGCAATTTTACGGAGTTCGTCATAGACAATTGGAATCAGCTGATCGACAAATTCTTTATTACCGGATGATATTTCGTTTAAAATCTGGGTTACATCACCACTTGATTGATTCATACATTTCCTTATATCGTCATTTAAAATAGACCAATTAACTATAATATGCAATTATAATTTTGCATCGGATGTTAGTGAATATGTACAAATAAATCTTACTATTATATATGGATTTGAAAGTTGTTTTTAGTGCGTAAGTAATATATTATAAAATATAAATACAAGAACTCAACCACACAAATTTGGGTTACAAGTATATTTTGAAACGTTTTGAAAGTATAATGTTAGGATTGTTATTTATAGTAATTGGTATCCCAATCATTATACTCTTGACACCATATTGGATAGTGATTATTCCAATCGATTGTTATAAAAAGATAAAATTTGAAAAAAAGTACAAAACTTTCCTCATTGAAAACCATGGAAAAAATTTCTTCTGTTACAATAACAGAAAGAACTCTCAAAATTTTATAGAGGATAATATTATTCCGAACCTAAATGACAAAATTGATATCGTCTTTCTTAATGGAAAAATAATTGAAACAGAGTTTAACTCTGAGTTTGTTTCTGCGGCGCTTTACAAGTCAAAAAATTATAACAGATTTCCTCATTTAATAAAAATTCGGAACGGAAAACTAATTGATAAATCAATAAATAATCCTTTTTATAACGTGCTAAACTTAAACAAATCACAGCCCGAGTTGTTAAATCAGATTAACAGATTCTTCGATTTGAGTTAATTTAATATAGCATAAAAAAGGCAGAACCACTAAAGGGTTCTGCCCTACTTATAAACTGCTTTTTCAGCTATTAAAGCCCACTGAACTGGACATCTTTAAAATATAACGATGGACGTCTGAACGATGAGTATTTATACGGGTCATTGCCGCACTCAACAAGATTCGCCCAGAGGTCAATCAGGTTACCGGAGATATTCATTTCATACACCGGTTTGACAATCTTACCGTTTTCAATATACATGCCGACCAGTCCCCAGGAATAGTCACCGGTTGTACCGTTTGAATTACCACCGATAAAGTTGGTAACCAGGATTCCTTTAGTGACCTGCTTGATAAGTTCATCAAGAGATTTATCACCATATTCAAAACTTACATTTGAAACAGAACCACCGGTAGGTTCAACACCCAGTTTATTACCGTAATAATTATCAATCAAAAATTCTTTGACGACTCCTTTTTCAATAATTGTCCGTTTGCGTGTTGCCATTCCTTCACCATCATAATGACGGGAGCCAAGACCGCGCTTGATGAATGGATCATCTATAACAGTGAGCTTCTCGGAGAACAACTTCTCACCAAGTTTACCATCTAAGAATGACCGTTTCTGCTGAATGGAGCGTCCAGTCAGTGGTGAATAGAGTGCATAAATCGGTTGAGTGGCAGCCCTGTTATGGATAACCATTTCATACACACCGGATTCGATCTTTTCCTGACCAAGCTTCGCCAATGCTGACTCAACAACTTTTTTACTCATATTTGCAGGAGCTTCCATATCGGAAAGATGTCTGGTAGTGGCATAGTTCCAATCGGAAGGTCTGCCGCCTTTTCCGTCATCGAGTGTTACTTCGACTCCATAGGAAAAAGAAGTCCCTTCACTTACTCCCTCAAAGCCGTTGCTGTGGACTTTGATTGATTCTGAGATATTATCGTAATAGCCGGCTGTTGACGATATGATTTTATCAGATTGCCCGGATGTCAATTCCTGAAGTTCTTTTACCATTGCCACCCGTTCTTCAGACCGAATCGAATCATAACGGTCATCTATTAGATCGAGTTCGGTTTCAACCATCCCGCGATAATATTTCGGATCGGGTAGTTTTCGGAACTTGTCAACTGAAAGATACTTTGTCATTGCAACAGCATCACGGACGAATTTACCGACCGAATCCTGCCGGAGGTCGTTTGTTGAGTGTCCGGAATACTTCCCTTCTACATAAAGTGAAATATTCAATGAGTTTTCGGTTGATTCTTTGACAACATCAAGCTGCCCATCCCGATATTCCATCTCAACCGATCGGGAGTTTGAAATATTTACAGCGATATCGGAAGCACCTTCAGCTTTGGCTGACTTTACAACCCAATGCGCTAATTCTAATCTATCATTTGTAATCATTATTTCGATTCCTTATCAACTAAACTTACATTTACCTGCCCAATCATTAAGATACACCACCGACTGTTATAGATGATACTTTGATAGTCGGGAGACCCATCGAGACCGGTACACCCTGACCGTTTTTACCGCAGGTCCAGCCGCCTTCCGCCATCTTCATGTCATTTGCAACCATAGTGACTTTGGAGAGTGAATCGGGGCCATTACCAATCAGGTTGATATCTTTAATCGGTTTTGTAATTTTACCATCTTCAATGAGGTTTCCGGCTTTGACATAGAATGTATAGTCACCGGCACCAATGTTAACCTGTCCGTTGGTAAATTGTTCTACAAAAATCCCTTTTTTGACAGATTTGATGATTTCTTCATAACTATGCGGACCGTCAGTCATATATGTATTCCGCATACGCGGGAGCGGAGGATAACGGAATGATTGTCTCCGTCCTGAACCGGTAGGTTTAACGTTATAGAATTTTGCCGAGATACGGTCGTGGAGATAGCTTTCCAATATACCGTCACGAACAAGATATGTTTTCTGGGAATCGTTTCCTTCATCATCAATATTGATAGTACCACGAACACCGGGGTTAGTACCGTTATCAACGATATTTACAAATTTTTCAGCAACCGGTTTACCGATTTTGGTTGAAAAGATTGAAGTATTTTTTCTGTTAAAGTCAGCTTCCATACCATGACCGATAGCTTCATGCAGCAGAATGCCCGAGGAACCGGCTGCCAGAACAACCGGCATTTCACCGGCATCCGGTTTGACAGCATCAAACAGATTGACTGTACGGCGAACTGATTCGGTACCTATTCGGTCCAGAGATTCCGGTGACACAAAATCGATACCATGACGTCCGCACAGATTAAATCCATTCGACTCACGCTGTCCGTTTTGTTCTGCAGTACAGGAACCGGCTATCTGAACCATCGGCTGATAATCACAGACGATTCTGCCGTCTGATGTTGCAACCAGGATATATGTTGAATCATCTGATATAGATGTATTCGTTTTGATAACCCGATTGTCAGCATCATGCATGACTTTGTTTATCTGCTGTATTGCCGGGATTCTTTTATCAATCGAAACATCTTCCCATTTTGTCTGAATCGGATAATAATCAGGTGTCGGATGGAATCCTAAATTGGCAATTTCTCCTGACGATACACCTTTGGCTATAGATGCGGCTGTTTTGGCAGCTTTAATCATCGACTCCGTCGTGACTTCTTCGGTAAATGAATAGCCGGTCTGGTCACCTTTGATGACACGGATACCAACACCAAAATCGACATTTGTATAAGCGCGATTGACGATATCATCTTCGAGGGCGACATAACTTGAGATATTATGCTGGAAAAACAGATCACAATAATCTCCGCCTTTTTCAAGAGCAGCTCCCATAATTTTTCTGATAATCTCCTGATTTACTCCAAAATGGGAATAGTATTCCTCAAGGACGGAATGTTCATCAAGCATCGGTGTCAAAGCCATCGCCGGATTGAATCTAAAAATAGCCGGAATTGTAGCAAGTGCAAGCCCGGCTGCCCCTATGGTAACAAATTTTCTCCGTGTTATTTCTGCCATTACAGATTCCTTTCGAAGAGATATATTTATATAATTATTTTATCAAAACGAATAGTATCGTATACGTAAAAATCTACTATTTGATTCACATTATAATAAAAAAAACTATAATTGTCTCCATTTTTTTAGTTAGTCTCAGTTATTATCTCGCATCCTATTCTGATTGAAAAAAAAATCAAAAAGAAATTTCAAACTGATAAATTCAGCACTAATATGAATCGAGAATTCGAATTTTCAGCACAATTATTGTGCGCCTCAACAAAACTCCAACTACCCTTAATTAGCTTAATTTATTGCTAATAATACACTTATATCTTTTGGCACGCTGTTTGATATATACAAAAGCAGATGACAATAAATTTGAAAGGAGATTCAATGAAACGGCTCACAATTTTAACAGGAATTTTGCTCACTATCTTTTTAGTTCAGTCAGCAATGGCAGGTGATTACAGCCTGCGGGGAAAAACAAAACTCGAACTCGATATCACAGCTCGTGATTATTCACAAAAACTTGATTACTTAGACCCCTACGATAGAGATAACTCCTTCGATGATGGTCAGATTTCTTTTGGAGTCTCACATTTTACAACTGAAAATTCAGCAGTAACATTTATGATCACAGCAGCGGAGGTCTCTTCCGACAGATATTATGACGATTATGGATCATTCACATTACGTTCTTCAATCGTTCCGATATTCTGGGGTTCGCGATTTTATATGACCGACCATAACGGGTACTCCCCGGTCAAGCCGTATCTTGCTATCAGTGGTGGTCCGGTATTAGGTGTAAATAATTATAAAAGTTTGGGTGGAAGTGATGTTCTTTTAGAAGATGATGTCTATCTCGCATTTGGGGCATATTTTGGCGGCGGTATTGATTTCATGTTTGGTGAAAATATGATGCTCGGTATCAATGGCGGATACAATGCATTTTCAGATTTCAAAGAATATATCGGTGAACGGGATAATTATTCCGGAGCGGAACTTGGAATCTCATTCGGATTTTTATTCGGTGGACCAAGTCATTACGACCGGGATTATGACAAACCGAC
>QQUK01000254.1 GCA_008501655.1 Calditrichota bacterium | reverse complement strand
AATTTGTCGATATCATTCCTCCTGATACGTTGTAAATAATCCTCTATTTCCATTCAATTTTTATTTCTATTTTATATCATTTAAAAATAAGACATAACAAAATTCGAGTCAATAAAAAATGCTAAAATAATAAATTTTGCCTTTTTAATAACCTCTTTACTAATACAAAGTTATATATTTAAAAGTTCAAAAATCAAAGTAAATTTTCCTTTAATTTTTAGTTAATAACAGATTTAGCATCTCCTTCAGTATATAGAACAAATTAGATGCCAATAATGTTTAAAAAAATCTCCTAATGATACGGTCTATTTTAACATTCCAAAGCAGAGGTGTGCAATTATTTGCATATTAACCGAAAAATAAACCGCTAACTTGGTAAAGATAGCGGTTTATACAAAATTCTATAAATATTATAAATATATTGTTTAGTAACAATTTATCGGTGCCGGACCAGCCGGTGAACCGAATGAATAGTCTACCAGGTAGACAATATCACCAATGTTAAGAGCTTCACTTCCATCAACATCAGCTTCTTCAAAACATACCGGTTCCGGGCCAGCCGGAGAACCGAATGAATAGTCCACAAAATACACTAAGTCAGCAATATTAATCTGGTCAGCTCCGTCACCATCGACATTACCGCGGATATTCACACAGCATCCGCCGACATTGATTTTACCCGGTGAAAATGTTGCCGGGAAATATTCGCCATATATTGTTTTAATGAGCGGGGCTTTACCACTAAAGGTTGTTGTGTCAATAGTCATAACACCGCTTGAATCGGATGAACCGATAGAGAAATATAAATTCAATACGGCCCCATCACCCGGAGGCAAAAAGTTTGAACCGGTTGAAAGATTTGTTTTCATCAAAATCGATGCACGTTTGTTAAAGGCATCATACGCATTAAACTGTACCGATTCAAAATAGTCAGCTCTTGTTCCGGTAACATTGAATGAGTCTATCGTTGCATTAAAGAAGTTTGCAAAAGAGAATGGATACTGAATTTCTTTTACCAGAGCTGTGTTTGACAGATGCATCTGTAAAACAACTTCTGTATTATACTGAGTATCAACAGAGTCAAGCGTCAAAGTATCATTAGTCACCCAGATATATTTCTTCAAATGCTCTTCACCGTTACCAAGCGGATTGTTCTCATCAATGACTAAGGAGACATCATAAACTCCCGGATCATTGTACATATAAGTAGGGTTTTGATCTGTTGATACGTCACCGGTACCAAACGACCAATCCCATGCAACGGGAGAGTTCGGAGAAAGATCTGTGAAATTTACGGTCAGGGGAGCTGTCCCCTGCGTTACATCGGCAGTAAATTTAGCGTTTGCGAGATCCTGCAGAGTTGTTAATGCATCAATTCTCCCTGAGCCGAGCAGTCCGACGAAAGTCGGGTTGGCGTTATACAGAGCATCAAAGTCAGCATTAAAGATTATAAGAGAATCAACTTGAGCTCTGGTCAATGAAGGCATCTGTGAACGAATCAAAAGAGCAAGACCTGCTGTCATCGGAGATGCCATTGAGGTACCGCCGATTGAAGCAGTTCCGGGAGTGTAAGAGAAAGAATATGTAGAAAGTATACTTGAACCTGGAGCAGCAACATCAACCCAGGAACCCCAGTTGGAGAAACCTGATTTACTGTCAGAGCTTGTTGTTGAAGCAACCGAGATAACTCCGGTTACAAAATCAATATTGTCAGGAGAATTAGAATTATCATTACCGGCAGCATGGTAGAAATTAAGTCCGGCAGTAATGGCATTGTTGGCAGCTGCAGCAGTAGTGGAGGAACCGCCCCAACTTGCATTGATGACATGAGCACCCATATTGATAGCATATTGAATCGCTTGTGCAGCATCATTTGAATTTATATAGCCGTTACCATCGGCACCGGTAGCACCTACACGGCAACAGATAATCTGCACACCTTTAAACGAAGGATGACCGCCGAACCAACCACCGGCAGCACCGGTGACATCAAGTCCATTATTATTGGCAGCTGCAGCAATTCCTGCAACATGGGTACCATGACCGTCAAAGTCAGATGGATCATTGTCTGGAGTACCGGAATCTTCACCCGGCCATGTTCCGCCACTTAAGAACGTAAAGAAATCCCAGCCGACAACATCATCAATATATCCGTTACCGTCATCATCGATGCCGTTAAAATCATCGGAGTCGAACACTTCGCCGTCACCATCTAAATCTTCACCCGGGTTCACCCAGATATTCGGTCTGAGGTCCTGATGATTAAAAAGAATACCTGAATCAATAAGGGCAAATTTTATCGTATCAGCACCGGTTTCATAATCCCAGGCTGAATAAAAATGAGGATCCGGATCCGGTGGTTCCATATGCCATTGAGAACCCCACTGTGGATCGTTTGGAGATGCAGCAAAAGGCATCGCCCAGACTGGCTCAGCCATCCGAACATTCGGATTTTGGGATAGTTCGTTTACAACAGTCATAACATCAACATCTTCCGGAAACCGAACTTCGTAATACCGGGTCATGTCATGCATACCGGAATTTATGTTTGGTTTTTCAGTTTCTGTTGGGAAAACTTTTCGGGCAGATGATACCTGATGCTTATCTAAAACAGCATCAAGACTCGGCATCGCAAATGAGACTTTACCGAAACTTTTCTGCATTGCATTTGCTGTTTGTAAGTCAATATTATCCTCAAACTGGATTGTTGCTAAACCTTTGATGATATATGGTTTTGGCTGTTCAGTCTGTCCCGGGTAATATTCTGCTTTTGTAATTGTTGCTGTTGAAGCAATCAAAACAACCGCGATGATTAAAACAGATACTACTTTAAACGTTTGATTCATTGTGCGCTCCACGCTAATCTATATTATATTTACTCTTCTCTATAGTATACAACATCTATGCCAACCAAAAAGTGCCTCAATACCGGTCATATTTTCCTAAGATAATGTCTTATAATGACTTAAATAGGCATTCCATTGCATATTTTGTTAAATCTGTGAGGTTTTTTGTAAGTACGCTTGACGGTTACTCTAACTGCTTCAAATATAATGAATAAGCCTTATTTTTCCAAGAAAAAAACAGGCTTTTCTGAGATGAATACATGTTAAAAAAACAGCCCGCTCTCAAATTGAGAACGGGCTGAATTTATAAGAGAAATCTATAATTTAATTATAGATAGTTCTTCTTACGGACATGGTAACGGGGCAGGACCACCACCGAATGAGTATCCGACGAGATATACGATATCAGCGATATCGATACCACCGGATGCATCAACGTCTGCTTCTTCTGTACAAGTAGGAGCAGGACCGCCACCAAATGAGTATGCTACGAGATATACGAGGTCAGCGATATCGATAGCGTCAGCGCCATCAGAATCAACATTACCACGGATACCTACACAACAACCACCGCCGCCACAAGAAGCAGCAGTAAAGTAGTTGTTAGCTGTGATAAAGGCTTTACCATCAGCGATAGCTGTTTCCAGGTCGGCGACTGTACCATCTTGAACTGTAGCAAGAACGATCCAGTAATCAACTGTATCGGTAGCACCGAGGCTTAAGCTGTTATTGAAAGTCATAACAGTGTGTAAGTCGGTTGTCTGACCGGTAGTTGTGAAACCAGGGTTCTGCATATTTTCATACAGTTCTGACGGAACAAAGTTACCAGCCGGGAATACCAATGAGTCGTTACGACCGGTGTAAGCACCAGCCGGAGCGGACTGTGAAAGTACTCCGTTTGTGTAACCTTCGAAGAATGCGACACCACCGTGACGTGTATCAGAATCCTGACATACAGTATCAACACCAAATTCAGCACCTGACTGATAGATCAAGTTCGGAATAGGTGAGAAACCATCAGTATTCTGTGCACCAGAATCAGATGGAACATCCCAGTCAATTGCTTCACCGATTGCGAGACCGGATTTTGCGGTACCATCTTCAGACCAGACAGAAAGTTTCTGGATAATGAAGTCACAGTTACCAGCGTCAGTTGAAGCAATCCAGGTTTTGCTCATACCGATTGTTGAATCAGGAGTGACAAACTTACCTGAAACATACCAATTATAATTAGCTTCGGAACCGGAACAAGCAGCATCATCACCAAGACCGGTTGCTTTGAAACCGTTTGTTGCTAACCAGCCATCACCAAAGATAGACCAGTAAGCGACGGTATCAACGCCGTCGATCCAGGAGATTACAGGAGAACCGTCGTAAAGATATACGTCGGCAGCGCCAGTTGTATCACATTCAGCGCCAGAGAAGACCCAATCCATGCTTGGACCACCACCACTGTTACCGTAGTTACCGGTATTAGCGACGACGAGTGCTAAGCATGCTGATTCAACAGTATCAAATTCCATCGGAATGATAGTATCAGCAACAGTAAATGTTACCGGGATAGTATCCGGAGATGTCGGGGCGTTTGATGTGAAGATAAGACGACCGACATAACCACCGATAGTTGTTGAACCTGAACCAAGTCCGATTGAACCTGATTCTACGTTAGAAAGACCTGAAGGTGTCAAGCCTGAGAATCCAGAGAGTGACATCCAGTTCATACCAGCGTTGTTATCCATTTCAACAGATGTTGAATATGTCAAATTAACGTTACCGGTATTTTCGATATCTAAATCAAGAGAGATAGATGCACCAGGTTTTGCCCATGTAGGGAACTGTACAGAAGATCTCGAAAGAATAATCTGCGGGTTCGGAATTGGTTCAACACAAGCAAGGCGGAACCAGTTTACATCGGCATTCTGCCAGGTACCTTCGTTCTGAACGATACCACCAGCATCCACGTCGTGGATATACTGTACATCTAAATAACTATCACCAGCAAATGAGCCAGATGGGTCAACTACAACCGCACCAGACCAGTTTTCACCGCCGACATTTGCGCGACCGTAACGAGCCATTGACGGCCAGTTATCAGCATCACAATCGAGTCCGCCGTTTGCCGGATCACAATCTTTTGAATAAGAGTTAGTGATGTTACGCGGAGCATCATAGGTCAATCCATAGTCAGCCGAAACTGCTATAAAGAGTTCACCGTTTGTTGCACCTACAGCATCACCATTACCACCATCTGCACGGAATGCACAGTCATCATAGATACCGTTTGGCGGATCTAAGTGCTGTGTCCAAAGGACGTATAATTTACCATCACATTCGGAAACCTGCATTTTTGACATAGCAAGGTTCCATGCACCAGTAACACATTCGATAAGTGTATCAACTGCTGGAGTAGACCATTCAGCTGATGCTACTGTACGAATAGCACCGATGTTTTCCGACCACATGAATAAACGACAGTAGAAACCTGACCATCCGTCAGCTGCCGGATTTTCCGGCCATGCCGGACCAGACCATGCAACGTGAAGGTCACCATTTGTGTCGAATAACATTGAAAGATCGGTATAAGCACGATATCCGGCTTCACCTAAACGGTTTTTGGTAATATTGACTCTATTGCCCCAGGTTGCACCCTGGTCAGTAGAGATCTGATAATAAACGTCGTTATCCCACTGGACGTGAATTGGAGATTCACCTGAAAGTGTATCATCCTGGAATCCAGCCGGATGCTGAGCGTTACCAACACCAGTATAAGTCAAGTTAGCAGTCCAAGCCAAAGCAACTTTGTCTGAGTTCGGATCTGCTGTGATATTGTGTGATAAGTCATAAATTGTATCAATTACGTAAGGCGGGTAATCCCAGGTACCTGTTTGTTCGGTACCAACCTTACGGAAGTAATAGATAGCTTGAGGATCAGCAGCATTAGGAGCTGAAACCTGAGCTATAACGTGAGTTACTGTTGCGGTACCTTCCTGATATGCAAATTTCGGCCAAATGACGTTCTGCACAGCAGGACCAGCACCGTAAGTAGCTACGGAATCATCAACACGGGTCTGGAAATTAAAAAATCCAAAACCAGGTGAGAAATCAAAATAGATCTGGGTCTGTGTTGCGCCAACGTTACCAATAATATTGTGACCACCAATAATACCTTTGTTGTCACCGGTAACAGCTGTGTTAACATATCCACCATAGTCACCTGAAGGCTGTACCGGAACAACAGCACCGGTCAAACCAGTAGCAGAATTATAGTGTGAATAACCATAATGTCTGTCGGTGAATGATGGCTGCTGGAGTCTCATCCAACCAAAATGAACTAAAACGGTGTCCCCATTCATACCCCAATCGATCATACGACCGACTGTTCCATTGTGCTGGTAATCATACCAGGTATCACCAATTGTGACACCAGGTGATACACTTGATGAATTTTTAGAGTATGTTGATCTACCGAGGATACTGCTGCTTGCGCCATCCTGACGAATGGTTTCATCAGGATATGCATAGTAAATCGATTTATCAATTTTGTGATCGATCTTCTTTGCATTCTCGTAAGCAGTTCTAGCTGAAAATGCTGTCATTGCCAACATGGCAACTAACAGGAAGGAGAGAATAGAAATCGTTGAAATTCTCCTTAGCATTCATCGCTCCTTTCGAGAGTTTAATAGTTCCCAACTTACTTCAAATCTTTGAAATAAGTTCGTGCGAATTGCAATCGATTGTAATGATTCGAAGAGTAAAAAACTCTACTTTTTCATTACATTCTGTCTGTAAAGCACCTAATTTTCCATAAACCTACACGACATCACCATGTCAATTTCAGTTTATATGTTTTGGAAAGTTCGTCCGTTTGAACAAATTGAGTTAGTTCAACTTTCTAATTCGCGTAATGTTCTCCGTTACCTATCACTCTTATGCGTTTAAATTGTTGAAAATCAATTGTTCTCATGCGAGAAAAAACGTAAGACACACAGCTATTTAGCCCTGGTCCAATAGGGCTACTGTAAAAATAGGATTTTAGTCAAAAATTGTCAAGAGAATTAATGGAAATATAGCTTATTTCATTAGGGAAAAGAGACTAATATTGCACTCTTTTTCATACCTTTATTTAACCTATGAAAAAACCGCCTTTTGGCGGTTTTTTCAAGTAAGAAAGATATATTTCCAGTAAGTTGGAACGCAATTATTGCGGTGGGCGAGGACCTGCTTTGTACATAAAGTTGATCAAGTATGCGATATCTGCGACATTGATTCCACCGCTGTAATCAATATCTCCGGAATTAACCGGGTTCGGTGCCTGACCGCCATGGAAAATATAGTTCACAATGAAGACGACATCGTTCATTGTATACTTCGTATTGTCATCCAAATCACCTCGCAAGAATGAGTCAATCCGGAAGTTTGTTATCATTGTGTCGGCAGCACCGGCAGCATCAGTTGCGATGAAAGTCACAGGCGAAACAATGCCTATCTGAGTTGAATCAGGATTGAAACTATAGACAGCATTACCGTTGGCCGAATCAACAAACGAAGCATTCGGCAGAATCGGATTCGCGGTAATAGTCACTGCCTGACCTTCAGGGTCAGCAACAGTAATGAGCATATCCATTCCGGTATTTATAAAAACATCGGTTGTATCGCCAATTGATGAAGTTACCGTCGGTGGCTGATTTCCGGCGTCGAGTACGTTTATCTCAACAATAACCGTATCACCAAGATTGTTATCATCTGTTGCCATAAAGCTTACGAAATACTGACCCGCCTGAGTAAAGTCAGGAGTAAAGTCGAATGTAGCAACATTCGCAATCTGGAATAATGTCGCATTAAGCGGGACATCTTCAACATGGAAATCAGTTATGACATCACCATCTTCTTCAACCACGGTTGCATTCAGAGTTAATAACTCACCTTCGTTTATGGTAAACGGTCCGGTTCCCTGAACAATTGTAATTGTCGGAGGACGGTTTACATCAGTGACCTGTACAACTCTTAACTGTGAAGTAACACACAGTGCCGGGTCGATTTCATCACAGACTCTAAAACGAATATTGTAGAATGTTGCGATTGGTGAACTACCCTGATCATAATCCGGATAGAATGACAGGACGCCAACACCATTACCTGAATCGACAAATGTCATGTTGGAAGCAAGAGAATCGGTTCCATCAAGATATGCCTCAATTGTCGGCATTGTTGAATCAGGATCGGTGACAAAGATAGAGAAGACAACCGAATCACCTTCAGGGATTGTAGAACCTGAATACGGAATGAAGTAGAACGGTACCCGGTTTGTATCGATAACCGTAATCTGCATCATCTGTGAATCAACCAGAAGAGGATCGACAACATCGGTTGCATAGAATGTCAAGTCATAGACACCAGCCTGGAACGCACCAGGAGTCCAGTTAAATGTACCGGTTCCGTCATTGTTATCAAGGAATGAAGCACCGGATGGCAATGTTACTGAAAGATTCGGAATTTCACCTTCAGGATCTGAGGCTGAGACTCCGAATGATAACGGCTGCAGTTCTCCGATAGCCTGATCAGCGACCGGGTTCATAACCGGCGGCTGAGGACCTGAATCGGATACTGTAAAGTTAATAAGAATCTGGGTTGTCTGTGTACCGTCATCGACGATAACACCGATAATGTATACACCGGACTGCGTGAAGTCAGGCGTAGAGGTATAAGAAGCTACACCATTTCCTGAATCAATCAGTACGAAGTTTGCAGGGATCGTTGTTGTTGTATCCAGATAGATTGTAACAGGACCGGCATCCGGGTCATAAGCGGTAATGACACCTTCTAAGATATCATTTTCTACAACCGCAGGCGGAGTAGGAATTGAATCAAACTGCGGAGGCTGATCTCCGGCTTCATATACCTGAATAATAACAACTTCTTTATCTATATCAAAACCGTCATCAGCGACAAATGTTACCTGTCTGAGTCCGGCTTGAATAAAACTCGGGTTAAATGTAAAGACGCCGGTTCCATCACCATTATCAACGAATGATGAATTAAGCGGAGCTTTTTCGGCTCTTAATACCGGAGCAAGACCATCCGGGTCGGTTGCGGAAACATTGACGATAAGTGTCCCGCCTTCGACAACGGTTTGCGGTCCGACTTCATTGAGAACCGGTGGAACATTACCTGCTACGACAGTTATTGTTATCGCTTCAAATGCGGTATCAGCACCATCAGCAGCATAGAATGTTACCGCATAATCACCAGCCTGTCCAAGAGAAGGAACCCAGTTGAATGTTGCGGTTCCATCATTATTATCGGTATAAGCTGCGCCAACCGGCAAAGCAGTTGTAGTCATCACAGGTGCGATTCCATCAGGGTCGGATGCGGTGACAATAAATGTTAACAGTCTTGTTTCGACTACTGATTTATTTCCAATCGAATCCAAAGTAGGAGCCTGATTGAAATCAGAAATTGAAACACTGACGACCTCGGAATCTGATGTAGAGCCGTCAGATGCATAGAAGACTATTGCATACAGTCCGGCTTGAGCAAATGAAGGAGTCCAGTTAAGCGAACCGGTTCCGTCAAGGTTATCAACGAATGTTGCACCGGCCGGTAAGAGTGAGGTTGACAGCGTTGGAATTGTTCCGTCACCATCCGATGCTGACACAATCAGATTAAAGAGTGTGTTTTCCATTCCTGTCTGCGGACCGATAGGGTCTAAGACCGGGGGCTGATTACCGGCTTCCTGAACGGTGATAGTGACCAGTTCAGAATCGGTAGCAACTCCATCGGAAGCATAGAATGTAATATCATACGATCCAGCCTGAGTAAAGTCCGGAGTCCAATCAAATGTTGCGATTCCATTACCGGAGTCTGTAAAAATTACACCGGCAGGAAGTGCTGTTGTTGTCAATACCGGAATATCATCCAAATCAGAAGCTGTGATAACAAGTAATAGTTGTTCACCCTCGTTTGCTATCTGGGCACCGATAGGATCTAAGACCGGAAGCTGGTTGCCTGTTTCTGTAATAGTTATTGAAACAAGCTCAGAGTCAACATCAATACCATCGGAGGCATAGAATGTAATGTCATATACACCAGACTGGGTAAAGTCCGGAATCCAGTCAAATGTACCGGTTCCGTCTAAATTATCTATGAATGAAGCACCGGTCGGAAGCAGTGATGTTG